>NZ_CP010057.1 GCF_000801315.1 Hymenobacter sp. DG25B
GAGGCCGTGCGCTTTCAGTTCGGTTGCCACCTCGCGGTTAGAGATGATAATGACCTGGCGCAGGGCCACGATTTTCTGAAGCGCCGCCACGTCGAGGTGGTCGGGGTGGTTGTGGGTGATGATGATGACCGATACGTCTTTGAAAACCTCGGGGTGGCACCAAGCCTTCGATGAAGGAAAACTTGCCCGGGTCGAAAAGAATCTGTTGGCCGTCGAGTTCGAACAGCAAACAGGAATGAATGTATTTGGTGATGCGCATAGCATTGAAAATGAGGTTGTTCTAGCTGCTTCGGTAGTCCAACTTCCTCCGTGCGCTTTGCGCTATACCGTGTGCAGAATCACGTAGAGCGAGCCAGTCGAAATCACCAACCAGAGCAGGATGCCCAGCACGTAGGGCTTGATGCCACCGAGCCGCACCACCTTGGCCGACAGGCCCGCGCCGATGAAAAACAGCGTCACCGTGAGGCCGATTTTGGCCAGGTTCACCATCACCGGGCCAGGGGCTTGGCGGCGGGCACGAAGGTGTTGAGCAGCATGGCGGCGATGAAGCCGAAGATGAAATAGGGAATTTTCACCTTGACGCCCTTCTGCTTGAAAATCATGGCCGTGCCAATGGAAATCGGGATAATCCACAGGGCCCGGGCCAGCTTCACGGTGGTGGCTACTTCCAGGGCTTTATTGCCGTAGGCGGCCGCCGCGCCACCACCGAACTGGTGTCGTGGATGGCAATGGCGCACCAAAGGCCGAACTGGTTCTGAGTCATGGCCAGCGCGTGGCCGATGGGCGGGAAGGCAAACAGGGCCAGCGCGTTGAGCACGAACACCGTGCCAGGGCCACCGACATCTCCTCGTCCTTGGCCCGCAGCACCGGCCGATGGCCGCGATGGCCGAGCCGCCGCAAATGGCGGTGCCGCACGAAATCAGATGCACCACGTGCCGGCCCAGCCCCAACCACCGGCCCACACCAGGCCCAGCAGCAGCGTGCCGAAGATGGACACCACCGTGAACAGGATGCCCTCCTTGCCGGCCTGCACCGCCGCGTGGGCGTTCATGCCGAAGCCCAGCCCGATAACCGAGAACTGCAGCAGCTTGGCCGTGGCCTTTTTGGTTTGGGTAGTGAAGGGGTTGCCGATGGTCTGGGCCAGCACCAAGCCCAGGGCCAGGGCAATGGGCGGCGAGGCCCAGGGCGTGAGGCAGAACACGAAGAACAGCACGAACACCACCTGCTTCAGGGTGAAATCCTGCCCGAACAGCACGCGGGGCGTGTGCAGGTGGCGGAAGAAGCCGGTGGTTTCGTTGAATTCAGGAGCGGCCGGTTCCTGCGCCGGAGCGGGAGCGAGCGGCGAATCAGGGGCTTGCGGAGTTGCGGAATGAACCGGGAGTGCCATGAGCGGGAGGGGGTTGTTTCTGAGGCAAATATACGGCGACCCCTACGCAAAGGATTATCCAATCGTGTTATCCTGCATAACCAAAAGTTATTTATAGAATAGCTGATTTTTGCATTCCCGCCAGTCTTGAGCCGCCCGGATGGCCGTGGCAGCAGTTGTTACGGCACCGGCAGACCTGTGCCATCGCCAATCTGCCGTTGGACGAACCACCCGGTTCACCTCCTGCTGTATAAGTACAGCCGCTGCCAGCTGACACCGAATGGTTATCCGGCATCGCCAGCCTTTATTTGGCCCCCTTGAATTGCCCCTGCACGAAGCTCAGAAACCGCTGGGCCGGCCGGGCCAGCACCTGTCCCTGCACCCAGAGTGCCTCGAACTGCCGGGCCAGGTGCAGCCCTTTGATGGGCACGATTTCGAGCAGTCCAGCCGCCAGCTCGCGGTCCAGGGCCCGGCGCGACACGAATCCCAGGGCCGCCGGCGCGGCTTCGAGGTAGCGCTTGATGGCTTCCGTATTGTCCAGGTAAAGGGCTACGGAAAGGCTGCTGAGCTTAATGTGCTGCGCCGCAGAGCAAATTCGAGAATTTCCAGCGTGCCCGAGCCCCGCTCGCGCAACACCAGCGGGTGGGCCAGGGCCTCGGCCAAGGACAGCGGCGTGGCGAGCGGGAACCGGGCGCGACGCGGCGCACGGCCACCAACTCGTCGGGCAGCAACGGCTCGTAGTGCAGGTCGTGGCTTTTGGTGCGGCCTTCTACAAAGCCCAAATCCAGCTCGCCGCGTAGTAGGGCATCGGCAATGCGCTCGGAATTGGCGTTCAGGAACGAGAGCTGCACCTGCGGGTAGCGGGCCTGAAAGGCGGGCAGCAACCCCGGCAGCACGTACTGGGCCAAGGTGGTGCTGGCCCCCAGGCGCAGGCGGCCGGCGGCCTCTTCGGGGTCACGCAGGGCCAGGAGCTGGTCTTCGAGCTGCTGCTGGGCGGCGGCGGCGGCATCGGCGTGGGCGTGCAGCAGGCGGCCGGCCTCGGTGAGGCTCACGCGGTTGCCGCGCCGCTCCAACAGGCGCTGGCCGTACTGGGCTTCCAGCTCACGAATGTGCTTGGTGACGGCCGGCTGGCTCACAAACAGCTCCTGCCCGGCCTTGGTAAAGCTCAGATGCCGGCCACGGTGGCAAATACGCGCAGACGAAAATCGGACATGGCGGCAAGGTAGGCAGTTTGCTATAACCTCGGGGCGGACCCTCCCCGCTCATTTCGGGCACTCATCCGCCCACCCTGCCAACGCCGCTTACCGAACCAGCTTCTCCAGCGCGGCCTTGAACTCGGGGGTGTAGTACGCGGCCATGCCGTCGTGGCAGGTGACCACCTGGCCGTCGGGGCCGATGATGACGGTGGCAAGAATGGAGTTGGAATCGAATGGGGCAGGCACTTCGGCTTTTCAGAGGCCGATATAGTACAGCGAGGCGAGGCCCAGCGAAAGCCTGACGAAGCGGATACTACCTTCCCAAGGCGCTGGTTTACGCCGAGGTGCAGCAGGTTGATAGACACGAAGTAGGCGAGAAATTGGTCGGACGCATTTCGGAGTGGCAGACACAGGTGTTTCGGTGCGCCGGGCGGAGCCGTGCCGGCCGCCTCCCTTACCATCCAGACCAAACTCCTTATCTCTCCCTCAATGGTCTACACTCCGTCGGCGAGGTACGGCGTACGCTGGCGCAGTACCAGCAACGGCTCAAGTTACGGCCAACCAAATGAGTGTAGTAAGCAGGTATAGGGTAACCAGAGCGTGACGCTGACGCAGCAGCATTAGCACAGCTTACTGCCCAACGTCCGTTCTAATTTGGCAAAGGGCGTTTAACCTTTGTACTAAACTTTTAACCAAGGCCATTTATCCATCTAAGATACGTTCTTAATTTTACAATTGCAAAAATGTAATTGTGATTTTATGATTGCAATTATGCAATTGTAAAAACATGGTAACTCAAGGAATCTTACCTTAGAGCCTCGCTATAAATCTTATGTTGCTATATCAATTCGCGCTACTGCTCCTTTTCTCATCACCTCGGCCAGTGCCAGTGTATATATGCGAAGGGTCGGCTTCCTATGCCTATCACATTTCACCGCGCTGCGAGGGCCTGGCTTGGTGTACGCGGGCGGTAAAACCACTCACCAAGGCCGCTGCCCTGAAACTCGGCCGCCGGCCCTGTGGCCGCTGCTCATATAGAAAGTAAGCAGCCCACTGGCCAGGGTGCTGTAATGGCAGACTCTTGCTAACTCAGGGTATTACCCTGTCGCCAAGCCTTATACAGCACGACTACCTTGCCAATATCGAAGGGGCTGATTGTAGCGTTGTTGCCTTCCTTCTGCATCAGCTTGGCTGCGTGCCGGGCCGCGTAACCAGGTTCTGCCTCCTCAAATCGTGCTGCGTTGGCGACCAGAAACTGATTGAACTCCTGCTGCTCACGCTCGTGCTTGAAAACCAGAAATGGTGAGGTACTCCCCCTGGACTCCATCCTGCCGCGGCCTTCGGTCAGGAAAACCAGGAATCGGCCTTCGGCGGTACTCGCATCATAGTAGTAGTAACGCAATTCCCGGTCTGGCAACTCTACGTACTCAACCTCCGGGGCCGGCAGCATAAGCCGCATTTCATCGAGGTAAACGTATTGCAGCTCAAACAGCGTAGTGGCGTTCAGCTTGAAAGTAGCGTTGCCCAGAAAGGAATTCTTATTGGTAAAAAAGTAGCTGTAGGGCTCCCAGAAAGGCTTCGGGGCGGAAAACTTAATCCGGTAATCGGGAAAGTTCTGGTGGTAGGCATACCGTTTGTTGCCCAAGTCCTTGAACCACTCTTCGGGCTGGCCCAGCAAGTGCTTCATACGCTCAACCGGCAGCATATCCAGCCCGAGCCGTTGCCGCCACATTTTTTCGATGCGCAGCAAGTCAGCAGACATCCCCAGTGGGGTATTGGTGTCGCCTACCCGCGTATACACGTGGTGGGCCTTCACCTTCCTACCCCTGTCCTGGTAATCCTGCGTTAGCCAGTAGGGCTTATGGGGATTGTCGAAAATCACCAGCACATCAATTTCCTTGCCGTCGAGCACCAGCGTTACCAGTTCAATTTCCGGCCGGATGCTGCCGGCGAAATGCTGGTTTCTGACGAAATCAATATAGTTAGCCTGGCTCTTTCGACCAGCTTCCGCTGCTTCAAGGCCGACGATGTTTGCACCCTTGGCGGGGTCATTAACGCCAAAAATCAGGTACCGCTTGCCTTGGTACAGGGAGTTAGCCAGGCAAAGCAGGTCATGCAACAAGTCGGCGTTATTGTCATGGTGCTTGACTTTGAAGTCCCAGTATTCCCTTCACGTTTTGAGTCAATCAGCTCTTTAATAATGGCTTCCAGCATAATCGGGGCAATGGGAACAGCGTCGGGAAAGTAAACCCTGCGCAAGGTAGCAACTTGGTTAACCTTCCTATAACAGGCATTTTTTAGCGTGGAACGCGGCAAAGGGTAGCTCCTCATTAAGTAGTAAGCACACTGGCGGTCTTATCGCAGCCGTAACCAATTGCCAATTTTATTAGTTAGCGATATACTAACTTAATTGGCACACGTTTACTTTGCGTTCCTCTTATCCTGCTGACCTATGAGCGAAATAAATTTAATACGGGTCCCAGCGCCTACTCCCACCCCCTTCCTGCTGCCTTATTTCAGCTGCCTAGTACCCGCTGGCTTTCCTTCCCCAGCCAATGACCATGTCGAGGTCGGGGGCCTGTTCGACCTGAACCGGCTGCTGTTGCGGCACCCGGATGCCACGTACCTGGTGCGGGTATCGGGCGAGAGCATGGCGGGAGCCGAAATTCATGCCGGCGACCTGCTGGCCGTGGACAAGCACCTGGAAGCGGACCACAACCACGTCGTCGTCGCGGTGGTCGAGGGCGAGGTAACCGTCAAGCGCTTGGTGCGCAAAGGCCAAATCTGGTGGCTGATGCCGGAAAATCCCGCCTACAGCCCTTACGAGATTACCGACCCGGACGGGCTACGCATCTGGGGCGTGGTGACCCACGTCGTGCACGAGCTGGTACCCGGCAAGCTGCACGCCTTACTTCATACCCGCGAATAGCTATGTACGGCCTATTAGATTGCAACAATTTCTACGTCAGCTGCGAACGAGTCTTCCAGCCGCGCTACGAGGGCCGGCCCGTGGTGGTGCTTTCAAATAATGACGGCAACATCATCAGCCGCTCGGCCGAAGCCAAAGCCCTGGGCCTGAAAATGGGCGAGCCGTATTTCCAGGTTAAAGAACTGCTGAATAAACACGATGTAGCCGTTTTTTCAAGCAATTATGCCCTTTATGGGGACATGAGCCGACGGGTGATGTGGTATCTGGGCCAGACGGCACCGGCCGTGGAAGTGTATTCCATCGACGAGGCGTTCCTAGACCTGGCCGGCATGGAGAAATACCACGGCAGCCTGGACACCTTTGCCCGGAAGCTTCGGGCGGGTGTCAGGTCCCGAACGGGCATTCCGACCTGCGTGGGGGGGCGCCCACCAAAACCCTGGCCAAGCTAGCCAACCGCATTGCCAAGAAGAACCCGGACCTCGGCGGGGTTCTTTACCTTGACAACGCCGAGCGGCGGGCCTGGGCCCTGGCGCAGGTGGAGGTGGGCGACGTGTGGGGCATCGGCCGCAGTACGCCGCCAAGCTCGCCGCGGCCGGCGTTGACACGGCCGCTGACCTGGCCCGCGTATCGGACGCATGGGCGCGCAAGAACCTGGGCGGCGTGGTGGGGGCGCGCCTGGTGCAGGAACTGCAAGGTCGTCCCTGCGCGGGGCTGCACCCTTCGGAAGATGGGACGCTGCGGCGGCAAAGCATCAGTTGCTCCCGGACCTTCGGCCGGCCTCTATCGGCCTTTGATGATGTGCTGGCGGCGGTGGCCGCGTTCCTCTCGCGGGCGGCGGAAAAGCTGCGACGGCAAAACGATATGGCCCATGTGCTGACGGTTTACATAAGTAAAAACCGCTATGCTACCAACGTGCTGCCGCCTTTCTCACGCTCTGCTACTCTCACTCTGCCGGTGGGGCCTACGGCTGATACGCGGGTTCTGCTCAACTACGCCCGCGCCCTGCTCACCCGGTTATGGGAACCCGGCACGGTGTACTACAAGGCCGGCGTGGTGCTGGATGGATTGGAGCCGCCCGGCACTGGCCAGCAGTTATACTTATTTGGTTCACCAGCTATTCCCGCGCAGGATGAGAACCAAAGGGGAAAAAAAGAATTTCCTTCGGAGCGGCCCGCTTTGATGGCCAGCCTCGATGCGCTGAACCAACGTTTCGGCCGTAACACCGTGCGTCTGGCCTCAGCGGTCCTATCGCCGGCGGCGGGTGGCAAGGCTGTTAGGCCACCCTGGGAGGGAAAAGCACGATGGTGCTCACCCGCATACACTACCCGGTTGGAAGATTTACTAATCGTCCGGTAGCAGCGATAATGCAACCCCAGCACTGCGTGCTACTTTTAACTTCCGCCGGTTACGCCCCTTCTCTTTCAAGCCTCATTTCCCATGCAAGAAGTCGAAGTTTTCTTTATGGTTACCCGTAACGGTGGCGGTACCCGCGAGGAACGCATCAAAACCCGTGTCGATAGCTCTACGCTCAGCGCCGCCTCGGGCGAATCGGGAAGAAGAAAGCTCGATGGATGGGCCAAGCAATTCTTTCCAGCGGATAAGGAAGCACGGGTAATCGCTATAAAGCGCCTCTAATGAGCACGACCCACGTTTTTGGCATGGCGAAGTCCAGCCTTGACCTGCTGGGCGCGAAGCGGCAGAAGCTGGAATTAGATTGCCTGCGCTTGGTGTACGCCTGCCAGCACTACCGGGCCAACGGGTGCCAGGCCTTTGGTTACCTTGCGGTCACCTCGGCTTCAATTGGGCAACAGGTAGAAAAATGGGCCGGAAAGTACTTGGTCCCCCCCTCTTGGTGCAACTGGTCGTGCCCATCCTCTCGGAAGTGGAGCAGCAATCGCTACTGGCGGAAAAGGGCCGGAACCGGCTGGGCAATCTAGCCAAGGCCGATGCGGCGGTCCGGCTAAAAGACGCGGATGGGTCTTTTGGCCGGGATTTGTTGGAAGCCGCTTTACACTCCTACATCCTCGAACAACACGCGGCCCTGCGGGGAAACGCGCTTAGTGGAAGTCATCCGATGGACGTTCAATGGGATTATTACGGCACTTACTGATGGTCATTCACCTCTACTTCCGGCACGCGCAAGGGCTGCCTATGGGCGAACCGCTGGCGGCTTGGGAATCGCCGGCCTATCTCGTTTTTTCGTCCGTCCACGCACTGAAAGAAGCCGCCGACGCGCAAGGCCTCAAGGAGCTATTCTATGATGGACCAGATGCCCTATTTCCGAAATGTGCTCCCGGCAAGGCCAATTTTTGGGCCGATGCCGAGGAACTGGTCTGGGAACTGGCCTGTGACCAGACCGACGAGCCGGAAGATGCCACAACGTGGCCAGCCGGCTATGCCCTGCTTCAGTTTCTGACCTTCTGGCGCTTGGCTCTCAACGAACACGGTGCTCATTTAGAATTGGTTCACTCGTAATCCTCCCTCTCTTACTGAATGGCGACGACGTTAAAATTGCCCTATGGAATGCAGAACGGGCGATTGTTCCACATCACGGAGGTAGCAAATGGGTTAGCCTGTGAGTGTGTATGCCCGAGCTGCGGGGCAAAGCTGGTAGCGCGCAATCAGGGGCAGGTAAAAGCCCCTCACTTTGCACACCACCAAGCGCCCGATTGCCCTTTTGGGGTACAGACAGCTCTCCATCTGGCCGCAAAAGACATTTTCATTCAGCACCAGACCTTTTGCCTGCCGGGGGCCAGCGGAACCTTTGAATTTACGGAAGAATACTGGGCCAGCTTTGTTTTTGATGCCTCCTTTTATCAAGCGTGTATTCCCGGCGACGTAGGCGAGGAAGACCGTTACAATTTCCCGACTCGGTACGTCACCATTAAGCGCGTGTTGCTGGAGTGCCGCACCGGGGACATAATACCCGATATCATCTTGGAAACAGAGAACGGTCCACTGTTAGTAGAAATCGCTGTAACGCACTTTATCGATGAGACGAAACGCGAAAAGATTAAGCGGTTAGGCATTCCAGCCATCGAAATTGATTTAAGCAAAGTGGTGCGTGATATTACCCGGCCGCAACTGGAAGAACTGCTAATTCATCAGACGGTCCATAAATCGTGGGCCTTCAATGCGAAGCTCGATGCGAAAATAGCCGACCGCCAAACGCGCTATTTCGAGGCTGCGCGCCCGTATTTTGAGGAAGAATACGCGGAAGAAGTACGATACCAGCAGCAAATAGAGCAACAAGCAGCACAGGAGCAGTTCAGAAAAACACACCAGACAGCGTTCAATGAGTTGCAGCGCAAGCCCATTACCGTGAGTGAACTGCCTCATTACGGCCGCGTAGAGCAAGTATTGGCCTGTCCCTGCCCCCGCTATATACACGAAGGGCAAACCTATGCCAAGGTGCAAACGGACTGTTTTCGCTGCACGCACTTTCGGGGATATGGCATGGGTCGCCTATCCGTCATCTGTATGTATGAGTACACGAATCGTCACCAAAAAGCCCCGGCCGAACGCCGCTAATTTTCAGCCCGTCGGTTTGGGTTTGCCACTTTCCCTCCCTTACTTACACTATCCAATCATTTACTCTTGTTTATGCCTCATCCTTGTTCCCTATGCGGGCGAAACGCCACTGCTCCGGTAGACCGTACCACGGGTCTCTGCCCGACCTGTCAGCCAAAAATGCAGGAGATGCTTGCCGGATATAAGCATCGTAACCACGATGTATATCTGCCCTACCGGACGGGAGATGACATAATCTTAAAGCGGGAGGGTGACCGCCTGACAGTGAACGTACCCCGCGTGTTCACCCGGCACTCCCCGGATGGCTATGAGTGGGGCTATGCGGGAAGCGGCCCCGCAGAGCTAGCGCTCAATATCCTGCTTCTATTCGCGGACTACGCGACTGCGAACCCCCTTTACCAAGATTTTAAACAGGAATTTATAGCGGACCTGCCCCGCACTAATGGCACCAGCACCATCAGCGCCACGCTGATTCAAGCTTGGCTGGCAATGCGTGATTCTCCTGCAGAAGTAGCGTAATACGAGTATTGAGTTGATAGGCTGAATAATAACTATTCCTTGATTAAGCTCAATACTGTCACTAGAATAAGAAAGCGGTAAAGAAACGAGGCAACAATTCCTGATTCATACCCGGTAAGCATTGCCTGTTAAACCGAAGGTAAAAGCCCCCTTCCTTAGGGACACTTTCATAAGCCAGGGTCCCGGCTTCCTGTAACAATTTAAGTTGTCTTTTTATCGTTGAATAAGCAGACTGGAAACCTTCCGGACCGATAAAGAAACCTTGGTCGGTAAATTCCTGGTCGTCTTTGAAACCAAAAAAGGCGTCTGGAACAAGATAAAAGCCAAACCAGCGAGCGGTCGCATGTGTGACACCCAATGCTTTGGCCGCATCATAGGCAGATGGTATTAATGCTCCGCGGTTGTGCACGTCTTCAAAATGTCCCTGATAGACCAATGTTCCTGAGCCAACGTCAACCCCTCTTTTCGCAAGCTCATCAAAACCTGATTTCGCAACCGCTGTTGATTTGCCCTCAAGCTCCGCGTAGCGGCGATTTAGCTTGGCTAAAGGCACCACTCGCAACTGCTGAGACTGATTGAGTAAATATACCAGTGACTTACCGTCCTGGCTCGTTTCCACGAACAGGTCTTCCATTCCTCCGGAACGGACGAAAGAAATGCCATTCTTAAGCAAAAAATCAGGGCTGGCGGTGGTTAGGCCAAAGAATTTGACTTTTCCCAATTTGTTGGTTGCGAATGAGCTCATCAGGTGATGGGAAACTATCTTATGATGCAAATGGAGAATCGGGCATAGGAAGAAACTGTTGAGCTAAGTATTCTTTGCTCAGCGTTTCCGCCAAGAACTTTTTGGCATCAGTCTTTTCAAATATTACTTGCTCACTATCCGGAGCTAATCCTAGTGCTTTGCGGACAGCTAGTTGCTCTTCAACCGTATTACTATACATGGTGGCCAGCACCCGCGCCTGAGAATTGTTCTTGATAGCTTGTGCGATAATGTCATTGATGTGGTCGTCGGCAAAGCTATAGCCGATGCAAACCAGAAGGCGCAAGTCTGGGGAAAAGCAATGCCGGCGGAACTCATAAATGTAGAACAGGTATGGGTCGATGGCGCGCAGCTTATTGCTGACTCCAAAAATCAGCGCGGGGTCCCGAGCAGTGTCATCGGACTGCATAAGTTTCTGGGTTGAATTGTCAATAAACCAGTCCAGAGAACCGTGCAGCTTGTATAAGGTGTAGCTTTTATCCTCATCGCGAGCAAAGTTGTTGTAGCTCCACTCGCTGGTATTTTCATCAAAACCTAGTTCGATATTATCCTTACCCACGCGCTTTTCGAAACAGAGGTCGTAGTTCAGGCTGAAAACCTTCACGTTGAAACCTAAACCAGTAGTTCCGAATTGCAGGTTCTTGAATCCATCGTAGTACGCTGCTTCCCGATAGGCAGAAGGCTTGACCCAGTGAGTAACCAGCTCTTGGGTGATTAAATCGCGCAATTCAGTCACTCGCTGAAAGTTAGGGCCTGCTAGGTCCAGTAAGCGGTTACTCCAGGCACCAATAAACGGATAGACTGGGTTGCGCTCCTTTTTTTCAATCTCGGCCATCACGATGAGCAGCTTCTCGATGTTGAACACCGCGTGAAAGTTGCCAAAGATGCCGTCCGCGAACTGGATGGAACTGCGCAGGTAATAGTAGAGGTCGCGGTAAGATTGCCATCGGGGGTCTTCCTCTACGAGGCGGTGTACGTTGGCCACCATCTCACCCGACACGGGAATGCCGGCATTGGCGCTACAGCCAGCCCCCAGCAGAAATAAAACGTTGTTGCGTTCAATGCCCATATGCTACAAAAACCAAGGGGTATCTAGGGACAACATATCCTTACGAAAATCATCGAAATCTTCGAAATAGGTACAGTAACGGGCGATTATTTCCGAGTAGTAAATGGAGATGGGTTTCACTTTCGCATTGAAGCCTCGCCAATTCGTACCGGTCAGGTTAATGACGTCCTGTAAGTAAGGATACACCGATTCCTTCGAGGTATGTTCGGAATTCAGAAACTCGATGTGCACGGGCGGACTGATACGCTCGTTTAATACCTCTTTGCCTTCGTGAAGCCCCTCGAACCAAACCAGAAACTCGTGGGCGTTCAATTCAAGGAGCGTACTGGCATAGGGAGTTCGAGTGTTGTGCTCACTAAATCCCATAAATTTATTCTTAACATTGATTTTCAGCACCTTGAATTCAATGTTTCGGACTGTTGCAATTGCGGCCTTAATTGAGTTGATTTCCTCAAATTTGATTTTGAACGGCAGATGCAGGGCGCATTTGGTATAGCTTGCAAACTCCGGGCTGCGTAGCAAAGCCACTAGGTTACGCTGCAACGCTTGCAGGTAAGACTCGTGAGAATGGTCGTCAGCCAGTACTTCAAGCTTGCGATAGATTCCAGAGGAGTCCAAGCATACTGAGTAAGCAAAATAACGTTCTATGGAGCCGTCAGTGCCTCTTTTATGGGCACTACCAATTCCCAATATCAAGCAGTTCGAAATGCTGGGGCGTACTACCCACGGAATACCGCCGAGCTTGGCAAAAAGAGCCAACCCAATGTTAGAGGTAGACCATTTGAGTGTTTTTTCCACGCTGATTTTCTCGTGGCTCAACACCTGCACCGGGATTTGCAGCCGGGTGAGGTGATATTTCAAGTAGTAATACGTCTCGGAAACCCCCTCCTCCTCGGCGTGGTTATTCTCTTCGATGAATACGGCGATGACACTCCGGTCAGGATTATCGGTCCGAGCTTGTGCGACAGCAGCAACGGCCTGCTGTAATTCGGCTTCGCTCGTGTTTTGCAAGCGTATTTGCTGCACGTTTTCCTTGCCAATGTCTACTTGAAACATTTGCTTCATCCCTTGGAAAGTATCCGGATTTTTCTTCCCAATGAGGCTCAGAAACAGATTATTGGCGAAGTTCTTAAACCGCTCCTCCATGATAAACACGAACGTGCAGGCAGCCGGGCCTTCCTGGAAAGGACCAAAGCGCCTCACTCCGTTGAACTGGGTGTAGTCGGTATTGCCGTTTTTAAATACAAAGAGCTTTTTCGCCAAGGCCGTGACGGGCATTGGGGTGAACTGCTGGGCTACAGTAAGCCGCGTCGTCCCCCATTGCAGGGGATTGAGAGCCGGCAGCAACTGCCCCAGCTTGGCCATACTGTAATTAAACTTATCGGCGTAGTAGTTGCGGTTAGCGGCGCCAGAACGGTCAAGGCTGAAACTGAGCTTTTGCATCTCTACATCGAGCCGTGGATGGTCACCATGGGCCCTAAATCGGGCATCGATTAAGAAGCCAAATTTCTGCGAGTGCTGAAGAAAATACGGTTGAAACACGATTGCCCTGCGGCCTTTGGGGTAATCGTCCGTGTAGACTTCCAACGAATTATAGAACTTCTTCATTCGCACGGAATGGTCCAGATTCAATGCTTCTACTCGCTGTGCGAGCATGGCCATAAGGATGCGTTTCGTCAAATGCAGATTATCGCTTTCCTCACACCGGAATGCTGAGAAACCTGTTTCAGGCACTAACGAAACGTAGTACGACGCATAAATCGTTGATTCCAACGCGTTGGGCAATTTGTACACCCACAGTGAGTCGTCAGTTTTGGGAGCGTCATCGTAAGGCTTCCGGTAGATAATGAAGGAAAATTGCTGTTGGGCTATCTCTAAAAAACTCAGTAGAATATCCTTCATCGAACAAGAATGGCATGGTGGGATAGCAACGAGCACGCTTGGTTCGTTGTAAGAATGGGAAAAGTACCAACAATGTAGCTTAGCCCTACTTGAGTTCACCCATGGAAGTAGTAGATAACTAAGGTTTAAAAGCGAAAAGGAGCTAATCAGATACAATACTCAGCAACTCTTAACAAAGCTCGTTACTAGCTAAATACCTTATTAATAGCAAAATAGAGTAGCGGCAGAAATACAGCCAAATCGTTTGGGGCAGACCAGCTCATAACTTCTTATCTTCGTCCTAAACTCAGCAGTTCGCTATCAGCTACCTGTTTTTCTATAGCTAACTATACTTCCTTTTATGGATTACGAAATATTTATCCGTCGAGCCCATGGATGTGGCCGTGAGCAAAAAGGTGCTTCCGTCGACTATTTTCTCAACTTGCAAAATACGGAGTCAGGAAAGCTGAAATTGTCTTATCTGGGCTCTGCTGAAAAGCAGCGAGCGGCGGTGAAGGGGTATCTAGCCAAAGCAATCCAAGCATTCATAAAACCCCGCCGAGGCCGCAAGCTCAAAGCAGAAGAAGTAGCACAGCTTGAGTCCTTGTTACCCCTTATTGAACGTAGCAGCAGCAGCAACGAGTTGCTCCCACTAATTGAGAAGGGCATAGCGATAACTCAGCCTTACAAGGAAGCTTAGGCAACGGCGCTATATGCAGAAGCAGTTACGCAAACCAGCTAACTGGCAGGACTTTGAGCGGCTCTGCAAGCAGCTCTGGGGCGAAGTTTGGCGGGTACCTTACGAAATCAAACTTAATGGCCGCGCTGGGCAGGCACAGGCCGGCGTAGATGTGTATGCCATCCCAGAGGGTGAAAATGCTTATTGGGGCATCCAGTGCAAACTCAAAGACGAGAGCACCAACGCCCAGCTAACAGAGGCAGAAATAGCTGCCGAATTGGCTAAAGCCCGCATGTTTGAACCGCCCTTGGCCGTGCTCGTTTTGGCGACTACAGCGAACAAAGATGTAGCGCTGGAGCGAATCGTGCGGGGTGTTGATTTGGCCAGTCGCCGAGAAGGCGGGCCGAAAGTGCTGCTCTACTGCTGGGATGATATTGTCGGGTTGCTCGACCAGCACCGCCAGTCCCTTGATTGGTATTTGAATGCGCAAAAATTCAGTGACCGTTTCGATTTCGCCCTCCGCTTTGCCGATAGCAGCCAAGACCTGTTGGTGAGGCCTGAGTTCACGCGAAGCATTAAGATTTATGAGTATCCCGCTTGGACGGGGCACCCTGCAGAACGTCCGGCCACTACCATTCTCGTGCAGGGTGAGAAGGTACGCATTGCCCCCATACCTAAACAATTGCGCAGAATACTGGATGGCTTTCAGCATTTTCAACACTTAACCCAGCTACGCAACAACCCTTTCAATGTTTCTAACTTAGCTGTGTGCCCTATTGAGTTGCATCTCACAAACACGGGTACGCGAGTGCTCGAAAACTGGAAAGTGCAGTTTGAGTTCGGGGGCGAAATAAAAGCATTAACGGACAGCCGGGGTGATGGACTGCCCTCCCTGAGTAAGCCACGGCCTAATAAGTTTGAGCAGAATCGCTTCACCCATAAAACCATGCTTCCGCTGGTTCAGGGCGATTCCTCGGTAGTTGAAGTATTTTTACTACCGATGCCAGAGGCTGCCATCATCCCTGTTCGCTGGAAGCTTTTGGCGAGGGACTATTCCAAAGAGGGTGTATTGCAGGTGACCGTTAGGCCTCGCTATAACAACCGCTTTGAATACGAAGCTGTTGAAAACCCTGAAGCTTTACGAGAGCCCGAGATTCTATCGATAAAAGAGAGCATGGATGAATAGCTAATCTGAGCATTCAATTACTTTTAAAGCACGCCATCTGGGTTTGAAAAGTTGCCAGTGCCGCACCATCCGGCAGCAGAAACCGCTGACTCGGGCTATCCGGCGGAAACTGCAGCAGCTCGTTCTGCACGTCGAGGCTCCGCAGCAGACGATGCAGCAAGCGGGGTTCCTCTTTCTTCAGGTTACCGTTTTTCAGGTTGATGATGGTGGTATAGGGAAACTTGTGGGCCTCGCAAAAAGGCAGCAGTCCGCCCCGGGCAATCATCTTCAACCGGTTCTGGGCGTAGAGCAGCGCCTGCTGATAGGGCAAGGCCAGGCTCAGGTCGGGAAAGCTCAGGGGCGCTACTTCCGGCCCGCGTTTTTCTTCTTCCATGCTTTGTAGCTTTTAATCATTTCGGCGGCCTGCTCGGCCGTGGTGGCCCGGGCCTGCGCTTCCGTACAGTCGGGCTTAAACTTAGCTTTTACCTCCCCATCGGTGACGTAAAGGCCCCACTCGTTGCGGCCGATGGTGTATTTGCCCACGATGGCCAGCACGTTTTTGGCGGCCTCCGCCTGGGCTTTGATGAGGTAGTTGACGGCCAGCGCCGGGGTAACGGCCGCGGCCGATATGCCGGCCGGCACGTTGAAATACTGCTCGCGCCACTTCAGGTAAACGCCTTTCGGCCCCTGCCCTACCACCACCGGCTTGCCTTCGTGCAGGCCCACCTCGCGGGGAGCCGACGCCCGGCGCTGGGTAATGAGGTCTTGGGCCTGGGCCTCACTCAGCTGCGCGGGGCTGATGCTTTCGGGAATGTTGTAGTATTTCTCGGCGTGCAGGATATAGGGGCCGTTTTTGCCGGTGCCCACCAGCATTTCCGTGCCTTCAAAATGGCCCACAAGGCGCTTTTGCAGCTCAGCCCGGTCCGGGGTGAGCTGGTCGGCGGCGGCCACCCAGCCCAGCAGGTTTTTATCGAACATCGGCACGAACTGCTGGTAGGTCTGCTGACCCCGGGCAATCTTATCGAACACGGCCTCGCAGCCAGCGGTGAACTTGTATTCCATCACCTTGGGGAAATTGCGCTCCAGAAACTCCGTGACCTGGGTGCCGGTGGCCGTGGGCAGCAGCTTGTCTTTATCCGCGCCCAGTGTTTCGCTGCGCTGGCTGGTGGTCAGCTGGCCGCCCTGCCAGGTCAGCACCTGCGCGGTAAGCTTCTTGCCCGCCACGCTACCGGTGCCGATGTACTTCCGGGCGAAAATGGTGCGCAGGATAGACGCGTAGGTGCTCGGCCGACCAATGCCCTGCTTTTCCAGGTCCGCGACCAGGGTGGCCTCGTTGTAGCGCTTGGCGGGCCGGGCAAAGCTCTGGCGGGCCTCCAGCTTTAACAGCGTCAGCGCCTCCCCCTCCTGCACCGGATGCTGGAGGGTCGTTTCCGCCTCATCGTCGGGCTCCTCCCCTTCTTCCTCAGTGTCTTGGTACACGGCCAGGTAGCCAGGGCGGGTGAGTACGCGGGTGGAGCTGGTGTAGGTGTCAGCGGCATCGGCCGCCGGCGCGAGGGTTATCGTGGTCTGGTCGTACTGCGCGGCCAGCATCTGCGAGGCCAGGGCGCGGGTGTAAATCAGCCGGTAGAGGGCTTGCTCGTCGGGCGTGTCGCCGGCGTGGGCCTGCTCCCAGTGGGTGGGGCGGATAGCCTCGTGGGCTTCCTGCGCGCCGTCCTTGTTTTTGGTTTGGCGGGCCTGGAACTGGCCAGCCCCGAACTGCGCCGTAATCTGCGCCTGGGCCTGCTGGGTAGCCTCCTCGCCCAGGTTCACGCTGTCTGTGCGGATATAGGTGATGTGGCCGCCCTCGAACAGCTTCTGGGCCAGGTCCGACACCTTCTGCACGGTGAACCGAAGCTTTTTCACGCCTTCCTGTTGCAGCGTCGAGGTCGAAAAAGCCGGCGCGGGCTGGCGCTCCACCGGCTTTTTCTCCACGCCCAGCACGCCAAAGCCCGCACCGCGGCCGACCTGCAGCAAGTAGGCCTGCGCCTGGTCGAGCGCGGCGAAGGGCAGGGCCGTGCGACGGGCACGCAACTGCTCGCCGTGGCTGGTTTGCAGCGTCGCCACCACCGGCACGGTGAATGCGTCGCTGAACTGCTGAATCTGCCGCTCCCGCTCCACCACCAGGCGCACGGCCACCGACTGCACCCGGCCTGCCGAGAGGCCGGCCGCCAGCTTGCGGTTCAGCACTGGACTGATGGTGAAGCCCACCAGCCTATCCACGGCCCGGCGGCCCTCCTGGGCGTGCACCAGGTGCAGGTCCACCGTGGTGGGCGCAGCCAGCGCGGCCCTGATGGCCTTCTCGGTGATTTCCTGAAAGGCAATACGCTTGGTTGTGCGCGGGTCGAGGCCCAGCACCTCGCAGAGGTGAAAGGCAATGGCCTCGCCTTCCCGGTCGGGGTCAGTGGCCAGGTACACGCCCTGGGGGCCGGCGGCTTTGGCCAGGCGGCGCAGATTGGCCACCACGGCTTTTTTATCGTCGCTGACGACGTATTTCAGGGCGTGGCCGTGCTCGCGGTCAATCCCAATGTCGCCCCCGCCCACGGGCAAATCCCGAATGTGGCCCACGGAGGCGGCCACCTCGTAATCGGGGCCCGCATAGCCCTTGATTTTCTTAATCTTGTTGGGGCTTTCGACGATAATAAGCTTCATGCTGGGTAGCTAGTACGCAGCGAAACTACCCAGCCCGATTAGCCCTCTGGAGAAAAAAGGATGAGTGGTAAAAAGTCGCGGGTGAAGTGCAGAAACTGGCTACGAATGGTAGTCCAGCTGCTGCCTGAGCTAGGCGTTTGCTGACTAAAAGCTAGCTGGCGTCTGGCTGGTTCTTCTTGAAGCGCGGGCGGCCCAGCGCCGGCGCGGGCGGCTCGATGGGATTATCCATCTGTTTCTGGGCCAGCCTGGTCATAGTGAGCAGGTCGGACTTGGCCAGCTCGGCCACTTTCACCAGCTCATCCAGCGTAAAGCTGCCGGGCTTGGCCATGCGCACGTTCAGGGTGTTGTGCGAGATGCCGATGTGGCGGGCCGTGTCGCTGCGCATACCCAAGGCGTGAATGAGTTCGGCCAGCGAATTATAGGAACTTGGTTTGAGCATAGCCGGGGCCGCAAAGAGGTCTAACACGAGCAAAGATTAGTCAATTTTTGCAACATTACGGCCCCCGTCGCCCCGTAGTTCGGCTATTCAAAAAAGCTGGGTGCCTGGTAGCGGAGTATCTCCGCCCCGTCCGGCTCGGTGATGCGGTCGAGGTAAACCAGCACGTTGCCCTCGCGGGCCTGACGCTCCTCGGCCCGCTGCCAGACAGCGTACAACTCGGCGTAGGGGAAAAAATTCATCTGGTCGAAGCCGCTGGCGAAGCCCTGCACCATTTCCTCCACCTGCTCGCGCTGCTCGTGGGAAACGTCGTTGTACACCCAGCGCAGGAACTCGTCCGAGTCGGCTGGCAGGTCGAAGTAGGCCACCGTCTGCGGCACGGTGTGGCTGCCCATGTAAAGCAGTAGCTCCCAGAGCCGGTAGTGGCTTTTCTCTCGCTGCCAGTATTCCACGATGTCCCGGCGGCCGGTTCCCATGGCCTGCCCGCCAAACTTCATGGTGCCGGGGTTGGCTGCGAGCGCTTTGCGGAAGCCGTAGTCGGTGACCCAGTCCTTTTTTGTGAGGCTCTGAAAGTTGTACATGGGGGGCGTAGTCAGGGTTGGAGAGGCAAGTTAAGGCAAAGCCGGAACTGAAAAACCACTTTTTATAAGTGGCTATTCCGGCATCGGGGCCTGTTGCGGGCTGTTCCAATCGCGGTAGGCGGTGGTGTAGCGGTCGGCCACGATGGCCAGGCGCTCGGGCTGGTCGTCGCGCTTTATCCAGATGTGCGAGCTGCCGCAGTGCACCTGGTAGCCGGGGCCTAGCAACTGGCGGGCGGGCTCGGCGAACCCGCGCAGGTCGGCCGTATCGGGGGCAGCCTCGATAAGCTGCCGCAGCTGCTCCAGGCGCTGCGCTTCGGTGGAATCGGCGGTTGTTGCTCAACGGCCAGGTAGGCCAGCTGCGGGGCGAAAATGGGGCTATTCAGGGGGTGTTGTGCAGTCGGGGACATGGCAAAAAGAACAAAAGGGAGAGAATGACTACTTCGTGGGCGGGCCGGGACTGGCCAGCTCCCGGGTGAGCAGCAGCACGCGGGCGTTGTGGAAGGCCTGGCCGAACACGCCGCGCTGGTAATCGCGGGCCAGCTGACCCACGTTGGCAAACTCGTAGCGCAGGCCCGTATCGCCTAAAGGCTGCAAAAACCGGTCGGCCTCCTCGGCGCTGAAGCCGCTTAGGTCGCGGCCGTCACTGAGTAGCAGCTGCACACCCGGGCGCTCGTGGCGGCCCCGCTCGTAGGTGGTGTAAATCAGGCCTACCGCCCGCTCCCGGGCGTAATACACGGCATCGCCAACAACTAAATCCTGGGCCTGGGGCATGGCAATGGGGTTAAAGCAGCAGGAGGGAAAACTGGCCGCCCTGGTCCTCACGGGTGGCCCGCAGCGCTTCGCGGCCGATGGGGCGCACGGCCCGCACTAGGGCACTGAGCACGTCGAAATCGGCCTGAGTATCGATGCGCAGCCCGAGCCGTTGGGCCACTTCGGCGGTCAGGCCGTCGCTGTCCAAGCCTTTGCCCAGCTGCTGCATCAGCATTTCCACGTCGGTAATGGCGGCGATAACCCGGCGGCGGTACTGGTTCCAGCCCGGGTGGATGATGGTGGGGGCTTCGCTGGCTTGCATCCGGCAGGGGCTAAAGGTGGGTATCGTAGCCCGTGACCGAGGAGAAGAGGGCGGGCAAATCTTCCCCGTACACCATTTCAAACGTCTGCTGGTTGGTGATAACCGGCTCCCAGTCGACCAGCTTCTGGTGGTAAAACTCCACTTTGTAAGTGTCAGTGGGCATGAGCGTAATTTTCAGCCGGTTCACCTGGGCTTGGTTGCGGCGCAGGTCCATGCGTAGCCAGGGGTTCGGGTTGCTGGCCGTCCGGCCGGCGGCCATGAGCTTGTCGGCCCCGGTCATCACTAGGAAGCGGCGGCCTCCCAGCTGGGACAAGATGGTGTAAGCTTCCTCTACGACTTCGGGTTTAGCGCTCATAAGCAAAAGGCTGTTTTATTGCGTTCCTGACAGTTATTAAACGCAAAATAGCCTGTTAATGTTTCAATTTTATTTAAATTATATTGTCAATTATTGACTAATTAGAGGTGTAAGGAGGCTTTCTGAATAGCTTTTTCCCTTTCGTTTTTTCGGAAATCCACTGTGGTACTGGCCACCGGTCTGGTGCTTACGTGCTCAGCCGGCCTTGCCTCGCTGCTTCTAACCCCTGGTCTATGCTATCCTGAGCAGAGCCTTAGTAGCCTGTTGCCTGTCTTTGCTCTGGGAGCAGCCTGGTTGATGCCCCGCGAGTATGTTCACGAGGCTCATGCTCGTCTTGGGATTTGATATGGGCCTGGAAAAGTGGAACTCCTGTCACGCAAGGAAAGCAGGCAGCTGATAAAGTCCGCAATATCTTCGTCTATGGCGTTTAAACAGCACTTTTGGCTTATAAAACCTTTCCCTTAGCATAGTAAAAGCTGGGCGAAAAGCTGAGCAAATGCTTGCAATCGGCTTATAAAACCTTTCTTTTAGCTTGCTCAAAGGTTAGTGAAAGTCTATTAGTGGGCTTATAAAACCTTTCCTTTGGAATCCGGTCCGCGTCTGATGCCCCAGATGCGCCGGAATTTGCGGCTGTGAGTAATGTCTCAATGAGGTGGCAACAGACTTATAAAACCTTTCCTTTCGTCATCGCTAGCTCTTTTAGGTAGTTGATACACTTACAGCGGGTTGGGAGTCGTGACAGAAAGGTTATTTGAAGGATAAAGGGGGTATCCTGAGTTTATATTACATTTAATATTAGTAAAGTGCAATCACTGTTTTTAATGAGTGCCCATACCCTTTTGTTGTTTTCTGTTTTGGGTTGCCGGTCCACCCGAAATCAGACCTTCTAAAAGCCTTTTTTTGTTCTCATCACAAGCTTGTGAGATTTGTTAGTTATTTGTCTTATTTGTAAGGCCTGTAACGTGTTGATTTTCATTGTCTAGGAAGGTACTTAGGAAAGGTTTTATAAGTCAAAGGAAAGGTTTTATAAGTCTAAAGGGAAGGGATTATAAGCGAAGGGAAAGGTTTTATAAGTCCAGTGGAAAGGTTTTATAAGTGAAAAGAAAGAACCTAAAGGGAAAACTTTCTTTTGAGCTTTCCTTTTGTTTTCCACTTGTTATCTTCGCCTATACTACTGCCTTCCCACCCCTATGCAAGTTCTTGACAATGCGGCTACTATAGCCAATTCCACTGGCCTCGAAATCCGGCAGCACAACGCCATCACGACGGCGCGCTACGAGATGACGGCCTGCGAGATGGACATTGTGTTCTATCTGCTCTCGTTGCTGAAGAAGGAAGACCGCATCGGCACCTTCTACCGGGTGAAAGTGCTGGACCTGCAGCACCTAACGGGTCGGCAGTGGAACTACCAGCAGTTCCTGGAGGCCACTTCGGCGCTGCGAACTCGGGAATACGTGATTGAGGATAACAAGCGCATCCTGCAGGTCGGCCTGCTGGCTTCGGCCGAGTACATGAAGGGTGAGGGTGTTATTGAGTTGGAAATCTCGGAGAAGATTCGACCCTATCTTATCGACTTAAAGCGCAACTTCACCTCGTTTCGCCTGCAGGCGGCCTTCAGCTTGAGCAGCAAGTACGCCAAGCGCATCTACCAGATTGCTTCGCAGTGGAAGGACAAGGCTGAAACCCGCACTTTCAGCCTGCACGACTTGAAGGTGATGCTGGCCCTGAAAGACCCCAAGGGGGTCGAGCCGGAGCAGTACACCAAGGTGTCCATGTTTCAGAAGTACGTGCTCGACGTGGCGGTGACTCAAATCAACCAGAATACGGACCTGCACATTGGCTACGAGCTCATCAAAAAGGGCCGCTCTTTCGAGAGTATCCGCTTTCAAATCAAGCAGCAGGAGCCTCATCAGCTGCCCCTGCCGTTTGAGCAGCCCCTGGATGACTCCCGGCTACAGATGGCGCGGCAGCGGCTGGCGGAACTCGATATCCGGGATACCCGGCTGATTGAACAGATTCTTGGCGAAGCCCGCATGGTCGATGAGCTTTTCTCCTTCTGCTACAAACTCAAAACCGGTAAGATGAAGGCTTCTACCAACCCCGGGGGCTTGTTTTTGACCGTAGTGGGACTGCGTAAAGCACAGGCTGCACCGGCCAAAAAGTAACCTCGACAGTATAAGTTTTAGTATAAAGGAGGTGAGGGTTTGTTAAGCTCATCATTGGGTGTTCTCAACAGTAGAAAAAGGTACAAATTCTGAACGGTTTTTGTGCCTTTTTATGCTGATAACAGGTGTTTTATTAACTTGGTACTGTTGAGTTAATTCTTCTTGACCGGAGCTATTATCAGACCCGGCTCGGAGTGCTGCTTCATGCGTGAGTAGCAGTACTAGAGTCCCGCTGGCGGTGGCCGCGATGCCTGCCACAAAGCTGCACTTTTTGAAATAGGACGCCCCGGCAACTAGGCCCGCACCTCCACGCACGCACTGGGCAGCCCCCCGCTGATTCAGTGACCTACCGACACCGGCAGCTACCAGCCGGGATGGGACTTTGCCCCTTGCCGTGAACCTTTCCGCCGGCCAGCATCTTGATACTCATTGGACCCAGCCGCAGCGCCAAATGCCAGGGGTGGGTTCTTCCTCGTTTAGAAACCAAAACAAGTAGTAGCGTTACCGCATGAGACAGCTCAAAATCAGCAAGCAGATTACCAACCGCGAAAGCCAGTCCTTGGATAAGTACCTCCAGGAAATTGGCAAAGTGAGCCTGGTGTCGATAGACGAGGAAGTAGAACTCGCCCAGCGCATTCGCGAGGGTGACCAGATGGCCCTCGAAAAGCTGACCAAAGCCAACCTGCGTTTCGTGGTTTCGGTGTCCAAGCAGTACCAGAACCAGGGCCTGACCCTGGGCGACCTCATCAACGAGGGCAACCTGGGGCTGATTAAAGCGGCCAAGCGCTTCGATGAAACCAAGGGCTTCAAGTTTATTTCCTACGCCGTGTGGTGGATTCGCCAGAGCATCCTGCAGGCCCTGGCCGAGCAGAGCCGCATCGTGCGCCTGCCCCTGAATCGGGTGGGCTCGCTCAACAAAATCAGCCGCTCGTTCTCCGAGCTGGAGCAGAAGTTCGAGCGCGAGCCCTCGCCCGACGAGATTGCCGAGTTGCTGGAGCTGAGCACTTCCGAAGTGACAGACACGCTGAAAATTTCGGGCCGCCACGTCTCGATGGATGCGCCCTTCGTGCAGGGCGAAGAAAACCGGCTGCTCGACGTAATGGAGAATGAGGATGCCGAAAGCCCGGATGCCGGCCTACTGAACGACTCCCTGCGTCGGGAGGTCCAGCGGGCCCTCTCGACCCTCACGATGCGCGAAGCCGATGTTGTGACGCTCCATTTTGGGCTGAATGGAAACGCAGCGCGGACGCTGGAAGAGATTGGCGAGCAGTTCAGCCTGACCCGTGAGCGGGTGCGGCAGATAAAGGAAAAAGCCATTCGACGCCTCAAGCACACCACCCGCTCGAAGGCTCTGAAACCGTACCTGGGCTAGCGGTTCCGGTCTGTTATATGGCCCACTTAAGTCATTAGAGATTAGATAACACCCTGGTTTCTCCTTCTGTCGCCGGCCACCGGTGCCCGAGCAAAAGCGCCCCGGTCAATTGACCGGGGCGCTTTCGTTTAGGCCTTCTTATAACCGCGGGGAGATAAAATTACGCTAAGCGCTTTGTAGCGTTTTTAACATTGGTAAAAAGAAGCGCGTGTGCTGGACCGGACCTTTGTGCCAGTACCTTTCTTATTCGTCATGCAGTGGTTGTTGTTGGTCCTGGCCGGGTTGGCCGAAGTCGCGTTTGCCTTTTGTCTCGGCAAGGCGAAGCTGGCGATTGGAGCCGAAGCGGTCGGGTGGTACGCCGCCTTTGGGGGGTGTGCGGTTCTGAGCTTTTACTTGCTCAACCTGAGCCTCGTGCAGATACCCTTGGGCACGGCCTACGCCGTCTGGACCGGCATCGGGGCGGTAGGTACGGCGGTGGTCGGTGTCGTCGCATTTGGGGACCCGCTGACCGCGCCGCGCCTGTTTTTCCTCACCACCCTCATCGGGTCGGTGCTGGGCCTGAAAGCCGTAGCGCACTAGCGATGTGGTGCCTACTTGAGTTTGGCGCGCACGCGGCTTAATGTGACCTGGGTAATGCCCAAGTACGACGCCAGGTGTCCCAGCGCCACGCGGTGTAGCAGGTGCGGGCTGTGGCGCAGCAGGTCGGCGTAGCGTTCCTCGGCGGTGCGAAACTGCCGGGCAATGAGTTGCTGCTCGGTTTGCTGCCACACGCGCTCGACGAGCACCCGCCCCCAGTTGGCCAAGTGGAGGTCCTCCCGGTACAGGGCGTGCAGCGCCCGCATGTTAAGGCGAAACAGGCCGCTGTCTTCCAGCAGCTCCATCGTCTCGTAGCTCACGGCCTGCTCCGTATAGCCCCGAATTGAAGCTAAGACCGACCCCTCTTCGGAAAACCAAAACGTAACCTCCCGGTCCGCTCGGCGGGCATACACCCGCGCCAGGCCCCGCTGCACCACATAGACGTGGTGGGCCAGCACGTCGTCCCGAAACAAGACGGCCCCCTTCGGCAACTCCACATACTCGGCCAGCGCCAACAGCTTCTCCAGCGAAGCGGGCGGCAACGGGTACGTGGCCAGCAGAATCTCGGAAAGGGTCAGGTTGGGGGTCACGCCCGCAAGATAACCGCTGCTTTTTCTGGTAGGGCTCCGCCTTGCCGCCTTTTTTACCATTCAACAACTCCTCCCTATGGAACCCATCACCCTCCGCCAAGTTACTCCCGCTGACGTTCGCCAGTTGCAGCACATCGGCCGCCAAACGTTTTTCGAGACGTTCGCCGCCAGTAATTCCGAAGAAAACATGCGCGCCTACCTGGAAGAAGGCTTTGCGGCCGAAAAGCTAACGGCCGAACTGCAAGAGCCGCACTCCACCTTTTACTTCGCCGAGCAGGCCGGCCGCGTTATCGGTTACCTGAAAGTGAACACCGGCCCGGCGCAAACCGAGCAGCACACTCCCCATGCCCTGGAAGTCGAACGCATTTACGTGCTGCAGGAATTTCACGGCCAGCGGGTGGGGCAGCTGCTCTACGAGCAGGCCCTGCACCTGGCCACGCAGGCGCGGGCCGAGTGCCTATGGCTCGGGGTGTGGGAAGAAAACCCGCGCGCCATCCGCTTCTATGAGAAAAACGGCTTTGTGGCTTTCGACAAGCATGTGTTCAAGCTCGGCGAGGACGAGCAGACCGATATTATGATGAAGCTGCCCCTGCTCAGCAACCAGTAGCGATAAGGGCTATGCCAAAGAAACCGCTTTTTCTGGGCCTGCTGCTGCTGGGCACGGCTTTTTGGGGCATCTCCTATTCGGTGGTGAAGGCCGGCGTAGGCTACGCCGACCCCTACAGCTTTCAGACCTACAAATTTTTGATGGCCGCGGCTGCGGTGGCCCTGCTCTTTCCCCGCCAACTCGCCCGCCTGACGTGGCGCGCGGCCGGGTGGGGGCTGCTGCTGGCCCTGCCGCAGTTTCTGGGCAGCACCCTGCAAACCATCGGCCTGCAAACCACCAGCGCCGCCAATGGGGCTTTTCTTACCGGGCTCAGCGTGTTGCTGGTGCCGCTGGGCAAGGCCCTGCTCTACCGGCAATCCGTGGCGCCTAAGATGTGGGCAGCGTGCGTGCTGGCCCTGGTTGGCCTCTACGTGGTGGCCGTGCCGGGGGGCTGGCACCTGCACGCGGGAGATGGCTGGATACTCGCCTGCGCCGTGGCCTTTGCCGGGTACGTGTTGCTGGGCGGGCGGACGGCCCGGGAGCCGCACTTGATGGCGATGCTGGTGGTGCAGCTGCTGGGCTGCGCAGGGCTGGCCCGGCTCTCGGGCTGGGGCGCGGGCTACGCGCTGGCCTTGCCCACGGCCGGCGCATTCTGGCAGGCCGTGGGTTTTACGGCGCTGCTGGCCACGGCCTATGGGTACGGGGTGCAGCACTATGCCCAGCACTACCTGAGCGAAGAAAAAGTGGCCCTCACCCACTTAGGCGAACCCCTTTTCGCGGCCCTCGCGGGGGCCGTGTTGCTGCACGAGGCGTTTACGCCCCGCACGGTACTGGGGGGACTGCTTATTTTCGGGGCGATGGTGCTGGCGGAGGTACAGCTGCGCGGCTGGGGTCGTCGCCCAAAGACCGCCAAAGCGTCCGTTCCGCCCCTTCCAAATGCTACCCTACCCTCCTACCCGTAACCTGCCCAGCATGCCTACTTCCCTTTTCCGCGTGGACTTGGCCACGGCCGCCGACATTCCTGCCCTCTTACCGCTGATGGAGGGACTAGCCGACTTTGAGCGCTACCGCGACACCTTCGCCATCACGCCTGAAATACTCTACCAGCAGGGTTTTGCCCAGCAGCCGCCCGATTTCTACTGCCTGGTGGCCCGGCACGTAGATGGGCAACTGGGGGGAATGCTGGTGTATTACTTCCTCCCCTTTACGGCCAGCACCAAGCCGACCCTCTTCATCAAAGAGCTATTCGTGGCCGAAGCGTATCGAGGCCATCGATTGGGCGAGGAATTAATGCGTGCCGCGGCGCAGGCCGCCGTAACGCACGGCTGCGGCGCGATACGCTGGGCCGTGGCGGCCTGGAACGAAGCCGGACGACGCTTCTATGAGCGCTTAGGTGCGCAGGCCAACCCCGTTTGGATGGACTATAGTCTCAGTGGCGACGCGTTGCTGTCTCTCAGCGGCTCACCATCTGGTAGCTAGACGGCCTTCTAAGAGCAGCGGGGGATACTATTGCGCATAACCCTTTGGGCAGTCGTGCTATTAGGTAAGCACGGCCTGCGTGTCGGTGAAGATGCTCAACAGCCCGTCGCCCAAGCGCCGGGCCGTTACGCGGAAGTAGTTGTCAAAGCCGTCGGCGTCGTATTAAAACGCAAACCGCTGGGGCTCCTGGGTTAGCTAGGCGCGGCGGTGAAAGTCCCAGGCCCCGTTCTCGTCGGTGGTCGGCGTCCATCCAAAACGCCTGCACTTGGCCGTTAATATTGCTGAACTCGCGGATGGGCACCGCCGCGTCGGCGTTCCGGGTACTCATGTGAACGTAAGCGCCGACGCGAAAACCTTTGGCAGCGGCCTGAGCCGTGATTTCCTGGGGGTTGAGGTAAGCTATAACAAAAGGGAGAAATGAGCTGCTGGTTTTGCAATTGTAAAACGATAGGCTACGCGGCCAGCTCTGCTGGCGCGGCCGTGGTGTTGGCCTCGCTTATGGGGCGGTGAGTACCCTGGGCTCCTTCGTAGAAGTAGTGCCACTGCGTCTTGCCATAGTTCAGGCGGTCCTTGTACAAAGCCAGCCCGCTAATCGTGTGGGTCGTATGGGGGCTGAAAAAATGCACTTGGTGTCCCACCAGAAACCTGGGGGCCGGGTGCTGCTTGCCAGAGCCGGTGCTCACGTAAGCGAGCTGGCCAACGATGCTGCCCACGGCCTGCCCACGCCAACGCAGCTCGTCCACCGGGCCGGCCGCGGCCCGCTGCTTCAGGTACTCGACTTCGCGGGCTTGGTCGCGCAGGCCGATGGTGGCTGCTAGCAGGGCAATAGCCTGCTCGGCGGTGTCAGCAAAGTATATCCGGTCGCCCTCCCCTGGCAACAGGACCTCAAACTGGCCGCTTAGCACCTGCTGGGTGTTCGGATTGACGTAGTTAAAGCCCTGATGGGTATTTTCAGAAAGTAGCTCGTACTGGCCCGCGTCGTCGCTGTGGCGGTCGTTTACCTTGATGGCGTAGTGATAGCCGTTCCAGTAAATGGCGGTCACTAGGCCCTGCACGTCGCGGTAGCGGGTGCTGCGGACGGTAGCTCCAATGGCAATGCGGCCGGCGTGGGTTTCGATGGCGGGGAGGTTCGGTAACATAAGATTTTGCAATTGTAAAAAATGAGGCTAGTCGCGCTGCTCGTCGGCCGGGTATTCCGGGTACTCGGTGCTGTCCTAGTTGTCGGCCGACTCGTCGCCCTCCTGGGGCGGGTACTCGGGAATCCAGTCGCCGTGCTCGGCCGGCGCGGGCTCCTGGCCGTTGGGGGTGAAGTCGAAGGCATACCGCGCCAGCACCTGGGCCAGCGTTAGCGGGGTCAGGGTGGGATAATTCGGGCCGTAGTGAAAGCGGGGCTCGATTTCCACGTAGTACTGCCCGCTGGGCTGCTGCCAAAGCGTAACGCGCCCGTTGCCCTCCCCTTCTTCGGCCGTGGCCCGCCGGCCCGAAATGTAAGCGTAGCTGTCCAGCGGCAGCTGGCCTAAATCAAGCGCTACCCGCTCCCACGGGCATTCCCCGCTGCCCCCCATTTCTTCCTCAAACGCTACCCACGTCCGCCCCTCGTTTTTCTCCACGATGCGGCCCCGGTACTGCTGGCCCTGCTCCTTCATGGCCTCGGCAAGGGCGCTCAGCGTGTCGTACTGGTCGAAGGTGTAAGGCACGGCGGCGGGGATGCGGAACGGGCCGGGGAACTGCTCGGTCAGGTAGTCCACTTGGTCCGCCGTGCCGGCGCGAAGGGCAAAAAGCTGTGGCCCCTTGCGCTCGTGGCTGGCCTCGTGCACTTCCAGATAATGGTATTCGGGAATCTCCTGCCAGTTGGCCGGGTCAGCCAGCTGGGCCGCGTCCTGCCGGTCGGTGCCGCCGAAGGCTTCCACGTCAAAGAAAGCGTAGTAGTCGGCCAGCCCGCCGTACACCACCGTAATGCGGCCGGTGTGCAGGTTGCGGTAGTACAGCGGGGCCGGAATCACCCGGTACTCCTGCGAGCTGATTTCTACCACTTCGGGCACCTGGGCCGGCGCGGCGGGGCCGGGCGTGTAGGGCTCCAACTCACGGCCGAAAAAATGGCCTAGCGTCACGCCGTGCTTCGCTAGATGCTCGGGCATCTTGTCTGGCTGGCAAAGCACCCCTACATAGCCCTCCGCGTGAAAGTACGCTCTCACCTCGGCCGGGCCGATGCTGTTCATGTAGATGTGAACGCGGGAACCAATGGCGGGCACCTCACCGCTGCCCGACCATTGGAGGCCGGCCGGTAAGCCGGCGCGGGTGCAAAATCCTACCCACTGCGGACACTGCTGCGGGTCGCCGGCCCAATCGAGGGGGCTGATTTGGGGCTGCTTGGGGGCGGGGACAGGGGTTATCATATCGAAGGAAAAGGAAATAGTGAGAAAATGAGCCGGGGGCTAGGCCGCAAGGGCCAGCTGGCTGCCGAATACCACGCCGGCCCGGGGGCTGATGCGCTTGCGACGGCTGGCGGTCTTGGCGTGGTGGGTGGTTTCGGTCACCAGTCCCAAAAAGCCGGCGGCGTGGGTGTAGCCCTTCACCTCGGCCCGCTCCTGTTGGCCGTCGCGGTTCACCGTTACCGTGGTCCCTACCGCTGGCACGGGCTGCTGAGCCGACCAATGCAGCCCACCGGGAAGCATGGTTAAGCGGGGCGCGGCCGCGAACTCGGGCACCGGATTGGTCAGCTGCTCAGCGGCATCTTGGTTGGCTTGCCAGGCATCCTCGCGGGCCTGACGCTGGGCGGCATTGGCAGCGCGGAGCCGGGCTAAGCGAGCGGCAGGAATGCGACGGGCGGGGCGAGTGGTGGGGATGGTTTTCATACTGCGACAAGTGGAATGAATTGAGAAATGAATCAGCTAGAACCAGGGGGCGGCTTCCCAAGCGGCCAGCTCGGCGGCGGACACTGCCGGCAGGGTGGCAAGCGCTTCGTCGGCGGGGTCAAACCGGTCGGCCCACACCTCGCCGGGCGCTAAATCAAAAGCTTCGTCAACCATGAATAAAGGGCTGTTTTATCGTTCGTTGCTTATACTTATTAAACGCCAAAACAGGCATTAATGTTTCAATTTTATTTAAATTAAAGTGATAATTATTGACTATTTAAGCAGCCGCTAAGGGTATTGCCACGGACGGATTTTTCCCTTTTGTACAACTTTAGCAGCTGTCTTTTTGCAATTGCAATTTCCTTTTGTGGCCCGCCCCGGTGGCCGTCCGACGGAATGGCTCCATCGGGCGGCCGCTGGCCTTACTGCGGAGTGGCTTCGGTGCCGGGGACTTCCTCCGCTTCGTAGCTGGGCACGATGCCCAGAATGTGGTTGGCGGCTTTCTGGCCTTGGCTGGCGGCGGAAATTATCAGCTGTTTGTCGTTGCGCAGGGCTTGCAGCCAGTTGGCGATATAGCTGGCACTGCTGGGCTCGGTGCGGGTCAGGTCCAACCCGGCCGCGTGGCTCAGGAACGAGGCCCCCAACTCGGCCACCAGCTCCTCCTTGGCGTAGGTTTCACTGCCAAAGGCGGCTAATTCGGTGAGCGTGGCCCGGTCCAGCCGCTTGGCGTGGCCGGTGGAGTGGGTCAGCTCGTGAAACAGGGTGTGGTAATAGTCTTCGGCCGTGTGGAAGTTGCTGGCCTCGGGCATGGTCACCGTGTCGACGCTGGTGCGGTACATGGCTTCGCTGCCCTTGTGCAGCACCCGGGGGCCACCCGCGTAGCCGGCCAGCACCTGCTCGGCGGCCTGCTCGGGCGTGTGCTCGCGGCTGGGCAGCTCGGGGAACGTCCACGCCACGCCGTCAATCTGGGCCACGTTGAACACCGTGGAGTATTTCAAAAACGCCTTTTTCTTCTCTTCGCCCTTGCCGTCGTCCTTCTTGGTCACGGTGAAGAACACCACCGGCATGCCCTTCTCGCCCCGGCGCACCTGCCCGCCCAGCTCCTTGGCTTGGTTGTAGGTCAGGAAATACGGGTGCTCATACTCCAGCATCCCCAGCAGCAGGGCATTCACGCCCTGATACACGTGCTTGCTGCGGTAGTTGCGGGGCGCGCCGTGGGCGGCATTCCACGGCTGCTTCCACGGGGTCACGCCGTTCTCCAACGCCAGAATAATGCGGTTGGTGATGATTTCGTATACGTCGGGGCGGGGAGCGAAAGGAGCGGGCTTTTTCATGGCTTAACAGGTTGGTTTTATGCTTTCTGCTTATATTATTTAAACGCAAAAGCCCGTATTAATGTTTCAATAATATTGAAATTAAAGTGTCAATTATTGCGCATTGCATCGCCGTATTTGGCACGGATTCTGATTTTTCCCTTTTGTACTTTATTCGCCCCGCTCAGGCATTATCCGCCCGATGCCCACTGAGTTCGCCATGAATTGGCCTCCCGGCTTTTTCCTGTGGTTCGCGAAAGGGATGGGAGGGGTTTAGTCCGCAGGACCGCAGGCAACGCCGGAGCCCCGCACAGCCCGGCCCGGAGGGGTTCGCCCCCGTGTCCTCCTCTGCCCTAGCGGCTACCGCATCGCCCGGCATAGGCATTAGCCGTGGATTTGCTACTTTTGGTAACGCTTTAAGCCGTGTGCTCATTTTCCTTCAATCCATGACTTCTGCCAGCCAAGCTGCCTATCAGGCCCTGCGGGACTACCTGAACTCGCTGCTCAGCCCCACCCACCCCGACCAGGCGCTGGTGGAGGTGCCGGCGGCGCTGCGGCCGAGTCTGGAAGCTTTCATGCGCGGCAAAACCGAGTACCAGGACGAGGCTGGGCGGCGCATGATTTACGCCCACGACCTGGCGGCCTGGGCCGGCGATTTGATTCACGGCGCGGGCCTGGCCACGCCCCTGCCCCTGGCCACGGTGGACGTAGCGGCGCTTCGGGCGGCCACCCTGCGCCAGGCCGCATGACCTGGACCGAGATTGAGCGCCTGACCGAGCTGGTGCAGGAGCTGCCCCCGGTGCGCCAGCAATCCAGCCAGCAGCTCAGCCAGGTGATGGTTTCGGCCCACTCCACCATGATTGAGGGCTCCCGCGTGACGGTGCTCGAAGCCATGGATTTTCTCCTGGGCGAGGCCCCCGTGCTGGGACCGGGCAAGCCGCTGGAGGGCTACGACATGCTGGGCGACCATGCCCGCGCCCTCGACCTTGCGTTGGAGCGAGCCGACGCGCGGCAGCTGCCCGGCCCGGCCTTCCTGCGGGAGCTGGCGGCGGCTGTCATGCGCAGCACCGGCCGGCTCACCAATACGGCCCTGGGCACCGTGGACCCCACGCAGGGCGACCTGCGCCGCAACAACGTGTTCATCGTCGGGGCCAGCTCGTTTCCCAACGCGCAAAAGGTGCCGGCCCTGGTCGCGGCCCTGGTCGGGGAGCTGCGCGAGCGGATGCCCGCGGCGGCCACCCTGCGCGAGCAGCTGGAGCTGGCCTTTGAAGCCCACCAGCGGCTGGTGAGCATTCACCCCTTCAACGACGGCAACGGGCGCACCTCCCGGCTGCTCATGAACTACGTGCAGCGCTACTACGGCCAGCCGCTGACCATCGTGTTCCGCGAGGACCGCCAGGCGTATTTCGAGGCCTTGGAGCAGAGCCGGGTAGCGGAGGACCTGGCGGTGTTTATGGACTTCATGCGGGGTCAGCACAGAAAATCCCTGACGTATCAGCTGTCCGCATCGGTTCCCCGTATCTAGCGGTGAGCCCCCTTTGGGGACGTTGCGCGGTAAGTGAGCGGCCCCAGAATTCCGGCTCGTTTACCCGGATTCGCTACCTTTGCCAGCACATGCGCCTGCTAGCCCTGTTTTTTGCTTTTTACTTTGCCTGCCTCTCGTGCCTTTCCTGCACGGACGAGGCGACCGTGTGCAAAGACCAGCAGCAGACAACCGTGGCCGCTTCGCACTCCGATTGCGGGGCCGGCGCGCTGGGCGACTGGTGCTCGCCGCTGTGCCAGTGCCACTGCTGCGGCGGGGCCGTAATGCCCCTGCCCCTGGCAAACCAGGTGGCGTATTCGCCGCCCACTGAGTGGGCTACCAGCCCCCGGCACGGCCGGCTGGTCGTGGCCGCCCCAACACGGGCGCTCGGGTCCGTGTGGCAGCCGCCCCAGGCCTAACCCTTCCCCCTTTTTTCCTGCTGACCACCCCCTCCGGGTGGCCCGTCTCGGTGCGTGACGGGCAATTTGGCGCTTGGCGCTGAATCGGTTATGCCCCTTGTGCTCCCGCCACCCGTGCCGGAGCCAGCGGGCCGCAGGGTTTCACGGAAGCGTTAGACCAAACCCCCAACCAGCGGATGTTCGACCGGCTGATTCATTTTTCCATTCACAACAAGCTCATCATCGGGCTGCTGACCCTGGCCCTGGTGGCCTGGGGCGGCTACTCGCTCAGTCGGCTGCCGATTGACGCGCTGCCCGATATTACCAGCAACCAGGTCGTGGTCTACACGGTGGCCCCCTCCCTGGCCGCCCAGGAGATTGAGCGGCTGGTGTCCTTTCCGGTGGAGCAGGCCATGGCCACCATTCCCGGGCAGGTCGAGGTGCGTTCCTTCTCGCGGTTTGGCCTTTCGGTGGTCACCGTCGTATTCGAGGACCAGACCGACATTTACTGGGCCCGCACGCAAGTCTCGCAGCGGCTGCAGGAGGCCGAAAGCCAGATTCCGGCCGGCACGGGCCGCCCCGAGCTGGCCCCGCTCAGCACCGGCCTGGGCGAGGTTTACCAGTACCTGGTGCGCGCCAAGCCCGGCTACGAAAAGAAGTACAACGCAACCGAGCTGCGCACCATTCAGGACTGGATAGTGCGCCGGCAGCTGCTGGGCACGCCCGGCGTGGCCGACGTGAGCAGCTTCGGCGGGCTGCTCAAGCAGTACGAAGTGGCTCTGGACCCCGAGCGGCTGCGCTCGCTGGGTGTGACCGTCAACGAGGTGTACCAGGCCGTAGCCAGCAACAACCAGAACGCCGGCGGAGCCTACCTCGACCAGAACCCCACGGCCGCCTTTATCCGCACCGAGGGCCTGGCCACCTCGCCCGCCGACATCGGCAACATCGTCATCCGCAGCACGAGCACCGGCCTGCCCGTGCTGGTGCGCGACGTGGCCGAGGTGCGCTACGGCGCGGCCGTGCGCTACGGGGCCATGACCCTCAACGACCAGGGCGAAGTCACCGGCGGGCTGGTGCTCATGCTCAAAGGGGCCAACGCGGCCGAAGTCATTCAGGACGTGCAGAAGCGGATGGCCACCATCCGCAAAACCCTGCCCGAGGGCGTGAGCGTGGAGCCCTTCCTCGACCGCTCCAACCTGGTGGACCGCGCCATCCACACCGTAAGCAAAAACCTGCTGGAAGGGGCCCTGATTGTGGTGTTCGTGCTGGTGCTGTTTCTGGGCAACTGGAGGGCCGGGCTGGTCGTGGCCTCGGTTATTCCGCTGGCCATGCTCTTTGCCGTAAGCATGATGCGCCTGTTCGGCGTGTCGGGCAATCTGATGAGCCTCGGGGCCATCGACTTCGGGCTGATTGTGGACGGGGCCGTCATCATCGTCGAGGCCATCATTCACCGCCTGCACGGCGGGCAGCTGCAGGTGCCAGGCAACCGCCTCAGCACCGAACAGATGAACGAGGAAACCTACCACGCGGCCAGCAAAATCCGCTCCTCGGCCGCCTTCGGGGAAATCATCATTCTCATCGTGTACCTGCCGCTGCTGGCCCTGGCCGGCATCGAGGGCAAGATGTTCCGGCCCATGGCCGAAACCGTGGCCTTCGCCATTCTCGGGGCTTTTATCCTGTCTCTGACTTACGTGCCGATGATGTCGGCGCTGGCTCTGAGCCGGTCGACGGAAAACAACAAGACCTTTTCCGACCGGATGATGGCCTTCTACACCCGCCTCTATCACCCGCTGCTCAAGGGGGCGCTACGCCACCAGGCAGCGGTGCTGCTCACGGCGGCGGGCCTGCTGGTGGGCGGCTTTTTCCTGTTTCGCACCCTGGGCGGCGAGTTCATCCCGACCCTGACCGAAGGGGACTTTGCGGTGGAGATGCGGGTGCTGACCGGTTCCTCGCTGAGCTACACCATCGAGCAGGCCCAAAAGGCCGGCGGCATTCTCAAAAAGCAGTTTCCCGAGGTCAAGGAAGTAGTCGCCAAAATCGGGGCCGGCGAGATTCCCACCGACCCCATGCCGGTGGAAGCGGCCGATGTGATGGTCATTCTCAAGGACCAGAAGGAATGGACCTCCGCCCCTAACCGCGAGGAGCTGGCCGATAAGATGGCGAAGGCGCTGAGCGTGATGCCGGGCGTCACGTTCGGCTTCCAGCAGCCCATCCAGATGCGCTTTAACGAGCTGATTTCGGGGGCCAAGCAGGACGTGGTGCTCAAGATTTACGGGGAGGACCTCCAGCAGCTGGCCGACTACGCCCAGCAGGCCGGGCGGCTCGTGCGCCAGGTGAAGGGGGCCGAAGACGTGTACGTGGAGCAGGTAACGGGCCTGCCCCAGATTGTGGTGGCGCTCGACCGCAACCGCCTCGCCCAGTTCGGGCTCAACGTCTCGGACGTGAACCGCACCGTGCAAACGGCCTTCGCCGGCGAAACCGCGGGTCAGGTGTTCGAGCAGGAGCGTCGGTTTGATTTGGTGCTACGCCTGCGCCAGGATTTGCGCAAGGATATCAACAGCGTGCGCCGCCTGTTCATCGCCGCCCCCAACGGCCGGCAGGTGCCCCTGGAGCAGGTGGCCACTGTTGAGCTGCGCGAAGGACCCAACCAGATTCAGCGCGACGACGCTAAGCGGCGCATCAGCGTGGCCTTCAACGTGCGGGGCCGCGACGTGGAAACCGTGGTCGAGGAGCTGCAGGGCAAAATAGACCGCCAGCTCAAGTTCGCCCCCGGCTACTACACCACCTACGGCGGCCAGTTCGAGAACCTGCGCCAGGCCACTGACCGCCTGAGCGTGGCCGTGCCGGTGGCGCTGGTGCTCATCTTCGTGCTGCTATTTTTCACCTTCCGCTCCTTCAAGCAGTCGGTGATGATTTTTACGGCCATTCCGCTCTCGGCCATCGGGGGCATCGCGGCCCTGTGGCTGCGCGGGATGCCGTTCAGCATCTCGGCAGGGGTAGGCTTTATTGCTCTGTTCGGGGTGGCCGTGCTTAATGGCATCGTGCTCATCGGCTACTTCAACCAGCTCAAGGCCGAAGGGGTAAACGACCTAATGGAGCGCATTCTGCGCGGCACCGAAGTGCGCCTGCGCCCGGTGCTGATGACGGCCACCGTGGCTTCGCTCGGCTTCCTGCCCATGGCCCTCGCCACCTCGGCCGGAGCCGAAGTGCAGCGCCCGCTGGCCACTGTGGTTATTGGCGGGCTGGTGTCGGCCACGCTGCTCACGCTACTGGTGCTGCCGGTGCTCTACGCCCTGTCCGAACGCGTGAAAGCCGGCGGCCCCCCTGAGGAACCGCAGCCCACCGCTACCCTGGCTGCCCCCGCGAAAAGCCTGCCCGTGGCCCCGGTGCTGCTTCTGTTGCTGCTCGGCCTGCCCCTGCCGGGCCGGGCGCAGGGTCCGCTCACCGCCGCGCAGGCCGTGAGCCAGGCCCTGCAAACCAACGGCACCGTACTGGCCGGCCAGCGCGCCCTCGAAGCCCAGCAGGCCATTCGCCGCACGGCCTACGACTTCGGCCGCACCACGCTCACCGGCAGCTACGGGCAGTACAACTCCCTGAACCGCGACAACCAGTTTACCCTCACCCAGTCGCTGGCCCTGCCCGGCGTGTACCGCAGCGCCGCCGGCCTGGCCGACTCCCGCATTGCCGGCCAGCAGGCACAGCTACAACAGGTGCAGGCCGAGCTGCGCCGGCAGGTACGCCTGAGCTACGAGCAGGCCGTGCACGCCCGCCACCGCCTGCGGGTGCTGCGGGGCCAGGACAGCCTCTACTCGGAATTTCTGCGCTCGGCCAACCTGCGCTTCAAGACCGGCGAGGCGGCCCGGCTCGAACCCGCCACGGCCCTGGTGCAGCAGGGCGAAGTCCGCACCCAGCTGCGGGCGGCCCGCATCGACTTCCGGGTGGCCCAGCGCCAACTGCAGGCGCTGCTGCAAGTGCCGGCCGCCGTCGCCCTGGCCGACAGCGTGCTCCGGCCGCTCGCGCTGCTGGGGGCCGCCCAGCTGGCCGACACCACGGCCCCGGCCCGGGCCGATACGCTGCTGCAGCGCACCAACCCGCAGGCGCGGGTGCTGGCCCAGCAGGTGGCCGAGCGCCGCGCCGAAACCCGGGTGGCGCAGGCGGCCGGGCTGCCCGAGTTCACCGTGGGCTACTTCAACCAGAGCATCATCGGCTACCAGCGCCTCGACGCGGCCGGCACCGAACGCTACTTTGGCGGCGGCGCTCGCTTTCAGGGCGTGCAGGCCGGGGTGGCCGTGCCGCTGTGGCGGCGGCCCCAGAAAGCGCGGGTACAGGCAGCCCGCCTGCAGGAGCAGGTGGCCCAGGCCGGCTACGAGCGCTACCGGGCTGAGCTGGCCGGCCAGCTCGATGAGCTGCTGCTGCGGCGCAGCGAGCAGCAGCAGCGCCTGGCCTACTTCGAAAGCACCGCTCTGCCGCAGGCCACGATTATCACCCGCCTGTCCACCATCGCCTACAAGGCCGGCGAAACCGGCTACTCCGAATACCTGCTCAACCTGGAGCGCACCCGCCGCCTGCGCCTCGACTACCTCGACGCGCTGCTGCAACACAACCAGACCATTATCGAGCTGGAATACCTCCTGGGTAGCCAGTAGCCCGGACCCCGCCGCGCCACGCCCTCTCCCTTCAACTTCAGAATCATCATGCGCTATATCCCCCTCTCCCTGGTGCTGCTCGGCCTGCTAAGCGGCTGCGGCTCCCAGGAAGCCCCCACGGACAAAGAAGAAACGGCCGCCGCTCCCGGCGGGGAAGCAGCCGAAAAAGGCCCCGCCGACCGCGTCACGCTCACCGCTGCGGAGCAGCAGGTGGGCGGCGTGCGCCTGGGCTCGCTCACCCAGCGCCCCATGAGCGGGGGCTGAAAGTGAACGGCGTGCTCGACGTGCCGCCCGAAAACCTGGTATCGGTCAGCGCCCCGCTCGGCGGCTTCGTGGACCGGACCGACCTGCTGCAGGGCTCGCGGGTGCGCGCCGGCCAGGTGCTGGCCGTCATCCGCAACCCCGATTTCGTGCAGCTCCAGCAGGACTACCTCGAAACCCGCAGCCAGCTCAAGCTGGCCCGCGCCGAGTACGAGCGGCAGGGCGAGTTGTACCGGCAGGAGGTCGCGCCTCAGAAGAACTTTCAGCGCGCCCAGGCCGAATACGAGGCCCTGCAAGTGAAAACCAATGCCCAGGCCGCCCGCCTGCGCCTGGCCGGCCTGCCCATCGGCGGGGCCATCGTGAGCACGGCCACGCTGCGCGCGCCCAAGGGCGGCTTCGTGAAGGCCGTGAACGTGAGCATCGGTCAGAGCGTGACCCCTACCGACGTGCTGTTTGAAATTGTGAACCCCGAGCACCTGCACGTCGAGCTGACGGTGTTTGAAAAGGACATTCCGCAGGTGAAGGAAAATCAGCTCGTGCGCTTTTCGCTGGGCAACGACTCGCTCAGCCGCGAGCGCACGGCCCATGTGTACCTCATCAGCAAAACCATCAGCGACGAGCGCACCGTGCGCGTGCACGCCCACCTGGACCGCGAGGATGAGCAACTGCTGCCGGGCACCTTCGTGCGGGCCGTCATCGAAACCAACCGCGTGACCGTGCCCACACTGCCCGAAAAAGCGGTGGTGCAGTACGGGGCCCAATCCTACGTATTCGTGGCCGCCGATTCGGCCGCCGCGGCCGGCCGGGCCACCTACCGCCTCGTGCCCGTGACGCGGGGCGTGAGCGAAGACGGCTACACCGAATTCCACCTGCCGACGGCCGAACAGGGTAAACCGCTGCGCTTTGTCGTAGAGGGCGCTTACGCCCTGCTGGGCAAGCTCAAAAACGCCGAGGAGGAAGAATAAGCTGCTTTTGCCCAAACGCCCATGCTCCACCTGCTCAAACCGCTGCTGATTTTCTTCCTCGCCGGCCTCTGCGAAATCGGGGGCGGCTACCTCATGTGGCAGTGGCTCAAATCGGACCGCCCCGGCTGGATGGGGGTCGTGGGGGCGGTATTGCTCATGCTCTACGGCTGGATAGCGACCTGGCAGCCCACCTCGTTTGGCAAAACCTACGCCGTGTACGGCGGCATTTTCATTGTCATGTCCATCGCGTGGGCCTGGTACTTCGACGGCTTCCGGCCCGACCGCTTCGATGTCATCGGCGGGGTAGTCTGCTTCGTGGGCATTGGCATCATCCTGTTCTGGCCCCGTGCCTGAACCGGTAGTTTTCTTATTAACATTCTGACTGACTTTTATGCCTGACCCATCATCCGACCAACTCAGCGAGGAGCTGAACACCGCCAAGCAGGTGCAGCCCGAGAACGTGGGCGCACTCAGCCGCGACCAGCTCACGCCCGAAGCCGCCGCCGCGCCCCAGGGCCACGACGTGCCGGGCCACGACCACGCCGACGAGGAGAACCACGCCGGCCATGACCACGACCCCGGTGAGCTGGACCTCGACGACGACGGGCACGACCACGGCCCGGCGGAACCAAACCCCTACCTGGTGCCGGGCATCAGCTTTGCGCTGCTGCTGGCCGGCATCGCGCTGGACTACTATAAAGTCGGCTTTTTCAGCGGCTACGTGCGCCTGGCCTGGTACGGGCTGGCCTTCGTGCTGGTGGGCTGGAAGGTCGTCAAAGCCGCCGTGCTCAGCATTCCCAGCGGCAACATCTTCAACGAGTTTCTGCTGATGAGCATCGCCACCATCGGGGCCTTTGCCATTGGTGAGTACCCGGAGGGCGTGGCCGTGATGCTATTCTACACCGTGGGCGAGTTGTTTCAGGACGCGGCTGTGAACCGCGCCAAGCGCAGCATCAAGGCCCTGCTCGAAATTCAGGCCACCGAAGTGACGGTGGTGCGCAACGGGCAAAGCATGGTGCTCGACCCCAAAGCGGTGCAGGTGGGCGACGTAATGGAAGTAAAGCCCGGCGAGAAAGTAGCCCTCGACGGCACGCTGAACACCACGGCGGCCAACTTCAACACGGCCGCGCTCACCGGCGAGTCGGCCCCGCAAACCAAGCAGCCGGGCGAGGCCGTGCTGGCCGGCATGATTAACCTGGAATCCCTGATTCAGGTGACCGTGACGGCGGCTTTCCAGGACACCAAGCTCTCGAAAATCCTAGCCATGGTGCAGGACGCCGTGGGCCGCAAGGCCAAGACCCAGCAGTTCATCACCAAGTTTGCCAAAATCTACACGCCCATCGTCGTGGGGCTGGCCGTGCTGCTTATCGTGGTGCCCTACTTCGTGGTGAGCGACTACGTGTTCCGCGACTGGCTGTACCGGGCGCTGGTGTTTCTGGTCATTTCCTGCCCCTGTGCGCTGGTTATCAGCATTCCGCTGGGCTACTTCGGCGGCATTGGCGCGGCTTCCAAAGCCGGCATCCTGTTCAAGGGCTCCAACTTCCTGGACGTGCTGCGCGAAATTGATACCGTAGTGATGGACAAGACCGGCACGCTCACCCAAGGCGTGTTTGCCGTGCAGCAGGTGCAGCCGGCGGCCGGCACCACCCCCGAGCAGCTGTTGCGCCTGGTGGGGGCGCTGGAAACCAAATCGACGCACCCCATCGCCAAGGCGGTGGTGGCCCACGTCGGGGCGGCTGCGGCGGGCGTTTCCGTCGATAACGTGGAAGAAATCGCCGGCCACGGCCTGCGCGGCAAGGTGGACGGCCGCGACGTGCTGGCGGGCAACACCAAGCTGCTGGTCAAGTTCACCGTGGCCTACCCGCCCGAGGTCGACCAAGTGGTGGACAGCATCGTGGTGGCAGCCGTGGACGGTCAATACGCCGGCTACCTCACCGTGGCCGACGCCCCGAAAGAGGACGCGGCCCGCGCCGTGCAGGAGCTGAAAGCCGATGGCATCAGTAAGGTGGTTATGCTTTCCGGCGACAAGGACAGCATCGTGCAGCGGGTGGCCAAAGAGCTGGGCATCACCGAAGCCCACGGCGGGCTGCTGCCCGAAGACAAAGCCAGGTACGTGCAGCAATACCTCACCGAGGGCCGTAAGCTGGCCTTCGTGGGCGACGGGGTGAACGATGCCCCGGTGGTAGCCCTGGCCGACGTGGGCATTGCCATGGGTGGGCTGGGCTCGGATGCCACCATTGAAACCGCCGACGTGGTCATTCAGACCGACCACCCCAGCAAGATTGCCACCGCCCGGCGCATTGCCCGCGCCACCCACAACGTGGTGTGGCAGAACATCTGGCTCGCCTTTATCGTGAAGGGAATCGTGCTGGCGCTGGGGGCCGGCGGTGTGGCCACCATGTGGGAAGCCGTTTTTGCCGATGTGGGGGTAGCCCTGCTGGCCATCCTCAACGCCGTGCGCATTCAGCGCATGGACTTCACCAGCAAAGCAGCAAGCGCCAAAACATAGATTGTCAGGCACTCATTGAAGCACGAAACATGACGTTCCCACCCTTTTTTCTGGTCCTGCTGCTCGTGGGTAGCGGGGCCATCAGCGGCTGCAGCTCCCGGCATGACACCGATGAGCACGAGCAGGAAGTGCACGCTGGCGCGAAGCCCAAACCCGCTCCCGTGGCCGCGCCCCCAGCCCTGGGCGACACCTTGCGGCTACTCGCGCAGCAGCTCGATACGGTGCGCCGCCTCGGGTGCTGGGACGAGGACTTTGCCCGCCTGATGAGCGTGCACCACGGCGGGGCCCAGCGACTGGCGGCGGTGGAAGTGGCGCAAGGCCAGGACTCTACCCTGCGCGCCTTGGCTCAGCACGTGCTCAAGGGGCATGAGCGCGACAACCACGTGCTGACGCTGGCCCTCACCCGGCAGCCGCCGGCCGGCCAGGAGTACCGGCCGGGCAACGACAGGGACCCGTTTGTGCGCCGCATCACGGCCGCGCTGGCTCCCCTCCGCCAGCCGCCGCCCCTGCCTGGCACCCTTGATGCTGATTTTGCCACGATTATGCAGGTGCATCACCAAACAGGGGTGGCCCTGGCCCAAACCGAGCTGGCCTATGGCAAGGACGCGGAAGTGAGAAACGCCGCGCAGCAGATTGTGCGCGACGAGCAAGCCGAAATCAAGCAGTATCAGCGCTGGCTCAAGACCCACGCGGCAACCTCTATCCATTAACACTTTTACCTGCTGCTTCTATGCTGCTTACTATTCCCACCGCCGTCACGCCGCCCTGGTCCACCATGCTGGGCTTCTCGCTGCTGCCGGCCGTGGTCATGATTGCCGGCGCGGCTCTGGCCGTGTGGCGAGCCCCTGGCCCGAAGCTGCGCAGCGCCATTCTGCATTTCGCGGCGGGTGTCATCTTCTCGGTCGTGGCCGTCGAGCTGCTGCCCGATATTGTGCAGCACCATGCGCCCTACGAAGTGGCCCTGGGCTTTGGGCTGGGCGTGGCCACCATGCTGGGCTTGCGCTACTTCACTCAGCGTCTCGAAAAGAAAGAGGAGCCCGTAGATGCTGGCAATGAGCCAGCGGCTGGCGCTCGTACTACGGCGCTGCCCGGCGCGGCCTCCCTACCTTGGGGCCTGCTGGTGGCCATCGGCATTGATATCCTCATCGACGGGCTGCTGCTGGGCATTGGCTTTGCGGCGGGCGCGAAGGAAGGCACCCTGCTGGCCATTGCCCTCACCATCGAGCTGCTGTCGCTGGGCCTGGCCACGGCCATTGAGTTGCGGCAGGACGGCCACGGCAAGGGCCGGGCCGTCGCTATTGTGGCCGGCACTTCGCTCATGTTGCTGGTCGGGGCGGGCATCGGCACCACGGTGCTGCGCGGGGCCACCGGCAATATGCTGGAAATCGTGCTTTCCTTTGGCTTGGCCGCGCTTCTGTTTCTGGTCACCGAGGAGCTCCTGACCGAAGCGCACGAGGAAACCGAAACGCCGCTGCTCACGCTGGCCTTTTTCGTGGGCTTTCTCCTGTTTCTGATTCTGGGCATGGTCGCCTAACCCACCCTTTTCGAATACGCTACGCATGCACACCGCCAAAATTGACCTGACCCTGGAGCCTACCGGCCGCCACCTGGCTTTCTCGAAGGAGCTGCTGGAAGTCGCCCACGTCTTTCGCCGCGTCGGGGGCGAGGCCTCCACCTGGCAGCGGGTGGCCGTCAACGCCCGCTCGCCCTTCCTCGACACCGACACCTTTGCGCCCGGCACCTTGCTGGAATACTACGTGCAGCACGAAACGCAGCAGGGCGAGCCCGAGGCCCGTAGTCACATCGTCAGCACGACTGCGGTATGAGCGGTCCATCCATGGGCCACTGGTTATCCCTGCCAGTCCGCGCATTCGCGCGCGCTACCGGCCCTTGCCCTGCTGACAAGCAGTTGCCACGGGTCGGCTGACGAAACCAACGGGACCGGAATAAGTGAGCTGCCGCCGACCATGATGGCTGCCCTGCATACCATGGCGCAACGCTCCCGGGCCTTGCCGCTGACCGACAACCTCGACCTGTACTTTGCCTTGCTGCTGCGGGAAAACCACCGGGCCGCGGTGGCCATGTCGGCCCTGGAGCTGAACAAAGGGCAGGACCCGGCCTTGCGTGCTGAGGCAGAGAACCTCAACCACGACCACCAGCAACTTATCCTCCGCTTAGACTCAGCCATCATGAGCCTGCGGGCGCTGCCGCCCTCTTTTCCGGAGCATACCATGCAAAGCGAACGATTCAGCCGGTTGCTGGACGCAGCCACGAGCGGCTTGCACCCCGCCGCCCACCGCTTCATTGCCCGACTGAAGTCCGGCTCAGACTCCCTCCACGCGCGTAGCAGCCCAAAGGAGGAAGATGCCGGCACGGGCAGCGTTGACCGCGACTTTGCCGCGCTGCTTATTACGCATCACCAAAACTCTATTACACTAGCCCGTGCTGAACTGGAGCTGGGCCGGGATGAGCACCTCCAGCAAATAGCCTACCTCGTACTGCAGGACCAGCAGCGAGAAATCGACCAGGTCCAGGCCTGGCTGAATCAGCACCCCGAAAAAGTTAAATAAACTCGCCTTAACGCGTGGCTCTCGGGTCCTCGTAGGCACCTAGCTACCAAGCCCGCAGCACTCAGGGCTTCTTGCTCGCCCACAACGAGCTCAACTGCTGCTCGGCCTTCTCGTACTGCCGTTGCAGCAGCTTGTGCTTGCGCTGCAGGGCCAGGTAGCGCCGTTGAGCCGCAAGGGCCAGAGCGCACGCCGCCAGCGACAAGACGCTGAGAAGTTCTTCAATCGCGGTCATGGCAATTAACTGAATGGCAGTGCCCCAAAATAGACGAAGGAGAACCGTCCGAGTGGCCGGTTCTCCTTCTACTGCACCCGGTAGGTATCCCACCGCTTAACAGGTAAACAAAGGTAGCGGGAACAACCCGCCCCGGCTTACCGGGAGGAAGCTGAACGGGTGGCAACTTTTTCTGTAGCAGCGGGGTACACGGCTCATCTGCTCCGGGTGAGCACTCTCTGCGGCCGTATTCATGAGTTTGTGCGTCTTATTCGGGTTGCTGTTCTGCTGTCTAGCCTGCTTTCGGGAAGGCGTCTGGAAAAAGTATACGCCACAGGATGTTGCCCGCTGGCAGGCGGAAACGCCTGCTCATCCCCCTGTGCTGCCGGCCATCACCCGGCCCGCCAGCACTACGCGTGAAACGGGCATGGCCCCGGTCCGGCGGGTGAGCCAATCTAACGCCCCGGAATTGGCTTACGCTGAATCCGAAGTTGCCGCGTGAACCACCAACGATAACTTGCCGGCACCATTGGGCACTAGCCGAGGTGTCGCGAATGTTATACCTTTTGGCGCGAATGGTGTAAAACCTTCCGGTTAGCCACTGCCGTACTTTGCAAATCCCTTTGGCCCGTCTGGGCCCGTTCTCCACGTGAAGCGTTTCGTCAGCCTGTTTCTGCTCTTTAGCTACTTGCTGTCCAGCCCTGGGCTGGTCTACAGCATGCACTTCTGCGGGCAGGAGCTGACGGCGGTTTCAGTGGCCCAGGGCAGCGACACGCACTGCTGCTGCCGGGATACGGGCAAGCCGGCTTCGGGCTGCTGCCACGACCAGAAGGTGAGCAGCGCGCTCAAGGACGTCAAACTCTCGGCCGCCCACTTCCAGCTGCAGGCTCCTGACGCGGTGCCGGCCCCGGCCGTGCTGCGGCTGGTATGGCAGCTCGCGCAAGTAGCTTACCCGGCCGATGAGCCGGCCGCCAACTTGCTGGCCCACGCGGCCCCGCCGCCCGAATGCCCGGCCTACGTGCGCGGACATGCCTTTTTAGTCTAGCCTTTCGGGTTGCTTAGTTCCCCACGCCGGTTGGCGCTGGGGCTTTGGTGCGTCCAGCCCCCTGTGGCCGGCCGCCCCCGCGTTCGTGCCCTTGGGTCCATTGGTACCTGCCGGGGTTTTCGGCCTGCCGACGCTTCTCCTTTAGTGCTGTTTCTTGATGATAGAGCAACTCATTTCCTTTTCCCTGCGGAATCGGGTGCTGGTGCTGCTGGTCGCCGCCGGGCTCCTCGTGTGGGGCGCGTTTTCGGTGCGGGCCAGCAAGATTGACGCTATCCCCGACCTGTCCGAAAACCAGGTCATCGTCTTCACTGAGTGGATGGGCCGCAGCCCGCAGATTATCGAAGACCAAGTGACTTACCCGCTGGTGACCAACCTGCAGGGGCTGGCCCAGGTGAAGGCCGTGCGCGCCGCCTCCATGTTCGGCATGAGCTTCGTGTACGTCATCTTCACCGACAACACCGACATCTACTGGGCCCGCGAACGGGTACTGGAGCGGCTTAACTACGCGCAACGCCTGCTGCCGGCCGGCATCACGCCCACCCTCGGGCCCGACGGCACCGGCGTGGGCCACGTGCTCTGGTACACGCTCAACGCCCCCAAGCTCGACCTGGGCGAGCAGCGCGCTCTGCAGGACTGGTACGTGAAGTTCGGCCTGCAAACCGTGCCGGGCGTGAGCGAAGTGGCCAGCTTCGGCGGCTTCCAGCCCGAGTACCAGGTGACAGTGGACCCCACCAGACTCACTTACTATAACGTGACGCTGCCGCAGGTGCTCGCCGCCGTGCGCAGCAACAACAACGAGGCCGGCGGGCGCAAGTTCGAGCAGGCCGGCATCGGTTACATCATCAAAACCAGCGGCTACATCCAGGACGTGGCCACGCTGGAAAACGTGCCGGTGCTCACCCGCCCCGGTGGGGTGCCGCTGCGCCTCAAGGACCTGGGCACGGTGCAGATGACCGGCGAAAGTCGCTTGGGCATCTTCGACCACAACGGCGAGGGCGAGGCGGTAGGCGGCATCGTGGTGATGCGCTACGGCGAGAACGCCGACGACGTGATAACCCGCGTGAAGGCCAAGATGACCGAAGTGGCCAAGGGACTGCCGGCGGGCGTGTCGTTCAACATCGTCTACGACCGCAGCGGGCTGATTGAGGAGTCGGTGGCCAACATTAAGCACACGCTGCTGGAGGAAATGGCCGTGGTGTCACTGGTGGTGCTGGTGTTCCTGTTTCACTGGCGCAGCGCCCTGAGCATCTTGCTGCAAATCCCGATTACCATCGCTGCGAGCTTCATTCTGCTCAACGCCTTCGGTATTTCCTCCAATATCATGTCCCTCACCGGCATTGCCCTGGCCATCGGCGTCATCGTCGACAACGGCATTGTGATGGCGGAGAATGCCTACCGCAACCTGGCCCTGCACCAGGCGGCGGAAGAAGCGGCAGCTGGTGGGCTACCCGGTGCGCCATCCGTGCCTGCCCCTTCCCTTTCCACTCCTAAACCCGTCCGCCATGACTAACGACGAGCGCCTCGCCATCATCGAGAAGTCCAGCCAGCAGGTTTCGCGGGGCATCTTTTTCTCCACCATCATCATCGTGGCCTCCTTCCTGCCGGTGTTCCTGCTCACCGGGCAGGAGGGTAAGCTGTTCCACCCGCTGGCCTACACGAAGACCTTTATCCTGCTCATCGACGCCGTGCTGGCCGTGACGCTGGCCCCGGTGCTGCTGTCCTTCTTTATGAAGGGCAAATTCAAGACCGAGGACCAAAACCCCATCAACCGGGGCCTGGAGCGGGTATACGCCCCGCTCATCAACTGGTGCCTGACCTGGCGCAAAACCACTATCGCCATCAACCTGGCGCTCCTGGCCATCAGCATCCCGCTGCTGCTGAGCCTGGGCACCGAGTTCATGCCCCCGCTCGACGAGGGCTCGATTCTGTTCATGCCCATCACGCAGCCCGACGTGTCCAACACGGAGGTCAAGCGCATTCTGCAGGTGCAGGACAAGATTATCAAGCAGGTGCCCGAAGTGGCCGGGGTGCTCGGCAAGGCCGGCCGGGCCAGCACGGCCACCGACAATGCCCCGCTGAGCATGATAGAAACCATCATCCAGCTCAGGCCCCGCAGTGAGTGGCGGCCCGGCATGACCAAGGCTAAACTCATTGCCGAGCTGAATGAAAAGCTGCAGATTCCCGGCGTGGTGAACGGCTGGACCCAGCCCATCATCAACCGCATTAACATGCTGAGCACCGGGGTGCGCACCGATGTGGGCGTAAAAGTCTACGGGCAGCAGCTCGATACCATTGAACAGGTGTCGCAACGAGTAAGAGCCGCGCTCACCGGCGTACCCGGCGTGCAGGACCTCTACGTGGACCCTATCACGGGCGGCAAGTACCTACAAATTGACCTTGACCGCCCGCAGCTGGCCCGCTACGGCCTGAGCGTAGACCAAGTCAACGAAGTGGTGGAAACGGCCATCGGCGGGGCGCCCGTGGCCACCACTGTGGAAGGGCGTCGGCGCTTCAGCATCAGCGTGCGCCTGGCCGAGGACTTCCGCAACAGCGTGGCCGCCCTGGGCCGCATCCCGATTCAAACCACGGCCTACGGGCCGGTACCGCTCTCCGCGGTGGCGCAGCTGCGCTTTGTCAACGGCCCGCCCATGATTAACTCCGAGAACGCGCAGCTGCGCGGGGCAGTGCTCTTCAACGTGCGCGACCGGGACCTGGGCGGCACCGTGAAAGAGGCCATGCAGCGGGTGCAGAGCCTGCAGGGCAAGCTGCCGGCTGGCTACTACCTAGAGTGGAGCGGGCAGTACGAAAACCTGATTAGCTCGCAACGCACGCTGCTCTTTATCCTACCCATCGTGCTTTTGGTCATATTTGGCTGCCTGTACTTCGCCTTTCACTCGGTACGGGAGGCGCTGCTGAGTCTGGTCACCATTCCCTTCGCCCTGATTGGCGGGGCCTACATGGTGTATTTCTACGGCGTACACCTCTCGGTGGCCGTGGCTGTGGGCTTCATCGCCCTGTTCGGGCTGGCCGTGGAAACGGGCGTCATCATGGTCATCTACCTCAACGACGCCATGCAGCAGCTGGTGGCCGCCAAGGGCAATTCCAGCGAGACGATTACCAAGCAGGACCTGCGGGATGCCGTGTTTCACGGGGCGGCCAAGCGTTTGCGGCCTAAGCTGATGACCGTTTCGGTGGCCCTGTTCGGACTGGTGCCGGTGCTGTGGGCCACGGGCACGGGCTCGGATGTGATGCTGCCCATCGTGCTGCCCATGATTGGTGGGGTGTTCACTTCCTCAACCCACATTCTGCTGGTCACGCCCCTGATTTTTCTGATGACCAAGGAGTACGAGCTGCGCAAGTTCGGCAAGCTGGACGTGCTGGACGTGAAGCATTAAGCCATGAGAATCATGAAGAAAGCATTCAACCTATTCTGGTTCCTCGCCCTGCTCACGTTGGCTACACGGCCCATTCAAGCGCAGCAGGTGCTGCCGCTGGACTCGGTGCTGCGGGCCGTGGAGGGCCGCAATCCGGCGTTGCGCCAGTACGGCTACCGCGCCCAGGCCAAGCAGGCCGCCGTGGCGGGGGCCCGCAGCTGGGAAGCGCCCAAGGTGAGCGCCGGCTACTGGATGACGCCCTACAATCAGCGGCCCATCAAGGAGGTGAACAACGGCCAGGGCGAGGGCATGCAAATGGTGTCCGTGGAGCAGATGCTGCCCAACCCCGCTAAGCAGCGCGCCAAGCGCGAGTACCTGGCCGGCCAGGCCGCCGTGGACCAGGCCGACCAGACGGCTATGTTCAACCAGCTACGGGCCCAGGCCCGCAGCCTCTACTACGGCCGCGTCCTGCTGGAAAAGAAGCTCGGCGTCCTCGACCAAAGCATCGGCCTGCTGGAGTTCCTGCTCAAAATTGCGCAAGCCCGCTACCCCTACAACCAAAGCACGCTCGCCAGCATCTACCAGGCCCAGGCGCGGGTGGCCATGCACGGCAACGACCACCAGCAGCTCTACGGGCAGCTGCGCCAGAGCACCATTGCCCTCAACACCCTGATGGCCCGCGACCCGGAGGGCGAGTTTGCCGTGGACACCCTACTGCCCACCGCGTTTGCCGGACCCTACCCGGACACGGCCGCGCTGGCCCGCCGGCGCAGCGACGTGCGCAGCCTCGACCGCTCGCTGGCCGTGCTTCGGCTCAACCAGAACGTGGAAGCCAACCGCCGCCGGCCCGACTTTGGGGTGCGCTACGACCACATGAACGGCCTCGGCGTCACTCCCAACCAGTTCACCGTCATGGGCATGGTGTCCATCCCCATTGCCCCGTGGGCGTCCCGCGAGTACAAGGCCAACACCGCCGCTCTGGGCTACGAGGCGCAGGCCGTGCAGCAGCAGCGGGCCAGCCTGCTCACCGAAGCCGCCGGCCGCATCACCACCCTGCAATCGGACTTGCGCACCAAGCGCCAGCAGGTCGAAAACTTTGAGAAGGGCATCCTGCCCGCCCTGCGCAAGAACTACCAGGTCACGCTGCTGGCCTACCAGCAGAATACGGCCCAGCTGCCGGCCGTGGTCGAAGCCCTCGAAACCTGGCTGCAGGCCCGCCTGCAGTACCTCGATACCCAAACCGAACTCCTAAACTTACACGTGCGCTATGACCAGGAACTGGAGCAATAAGCGGCGCTACGCGACGTGGTGCGTGCTGCTGCTTACGCTGCTGGCCGGCTGCAAGGGCAAGTCCCATGGCCCGGCCGCGCAGGCCCCCGCGCAACCCGTGTCCACGGCTGCCGCTCAACTGTACACCTGCCCGATGCATCCGCAAATCGTGCGCGACGCCCCTGGCCAATGTCCTATCTGCGGCATGGACCTGGTGCCCAAGGCCAGCGGGGATAACCAGGTCGCCGCCGATACGGCCGGCGCGGGTTTAACCCATTTGGTTACCTCGCCCAACGGGTCCGTGGTGTCGGGCATTGCCACGGTGCGACCTACCTCCGGGGCTGCAGCCGACACCCTCACCCTGCCCGGCGTGGTTGACTACGACCCGCGCCGGAGCCGGGCGGTGGCCGCCCGCGTAAGTGGCCGCATCGAGCGGCTGCGGGTCCGCTTCAACTATCAGCCCGTGCGCCGCGGCCAGACCCTGCTGGAGCTCTACAGCCCCGAGCTGGTGACGGCCGAGCAGGAGTACATCTTCCTGCTCGGTAATGACGCCGACAACCCGGTTTTGGTCAACGGTGCCCGGCAAAAGCTGCGGCTGCTGGGCCTGAGCGAAAGTCAATTGCGCGCCCTGGCCCGCACCCGCCGCCCCGACTACCGGGTAGCCGTGTTCAGCCCTTACGACGGGTACTTAGTGGAAAACACGGTGGCGGCATCATTCGCAACGCCGTCCCCATCCGGCATGGCCGAAGCCAGTGCCTCAGCGGACGGTGGTGACATGAGCAGCGCATCAGCGATGGGTTCAGGAGCCGAATCAGCAACTACAACTGCTCCAACTGCTGCTCCCACCACCGGGCTCAAGCTACAGGAAGGCGGCTACGTGAGCACCGGGCAAACCCTTTTTCAGGTAATGAACACCGCACAGGTGTGGGGCCTGTTTCAGCCCGGCCCCGGCGAAGTCGCGCAGCTACGCCCCGGCCAGCTGGTGCGGGTGCTTGTGGATGGCGACCCAACTCATCCCCTCACCGCCCGCGTGGAACTCGTCGAGCCCACCTACCGGGCCGGAGCCAGCACGCCGGCCATACGCGTGTCCCTGCCCAATGCTCAGGGACTGCTGCGGCGCGGCACCCGACTCACGGCCCACGTAACCAGCGCGGCGGATGAGGGCTGGTGGCTGCCCCGCGCGGCCGTCGTGGACCTGGGCACCCGGCAGGTAGCCTTTGTGCGGCGCGGCCGCACCTTCGTGCCTATTACGGTGCAGGTGGGCCAGCGCACGGCCGCGCAAGTACTGGTACGGCAGGGCCTGACCGGCACGGAAGATGTGGCTGCCAATGGCCAATACTTGGTCGACAGCGAAAGCTTCCTGCAAACCTCGTCCACCACAAATTCCACTCTCCATGACTAGGCCACACCCATTTGCGCGTTGGGCCGGCCGCTGGCTGCTGGTGCTATTGGTGGCAATGAGCAGCGCGGCTTGCCAGAAAACCAAGCCCGCCAGCCCGGGGGCAGTGGGTGAGAAAGTATATTACACCTGCTCCATGCACCCACAAGTCCACGCGGAAGCCCCCGGCCCGTGTCCTATCTGCGGCATGGCCCTGATTGCAATAAAGCCGGCCCCGGCAGCCATAAAGCCCGCCGCCAGCGCCGCCGTGTACACCTGCCCGATGCACCCGCAGGTACACCAAGCCAAACCCGGCCTCTGTCCCATCTGCGGCATGGACCTGGTGAAGCAGGCCGCTCAACCGACCCCTGCGGGCAGCGCGTCGGCTAGCAGCGCGGACCTGACGCTGACCGCGCAACAGGTCTTATTGGGCAACATCCACGCGCAGGTCATCGGCACCCACCCTGCGGAAAGCCCCGCACCCACCGTGCTAACCGGCACCATCACCGCCGATGCTTTGCAAACTGAGAGCGTGAGCAGCCGGGTGACCGGGCGCATTGAACACTTGTACGTGCGCCAGACCGGACAGCTGTTGCATCGGGGCGCGCCCCTGTTTTCCGTATACAGCGAACAGCTGCAGGCCCTGCAGCAGGAATACCTGCTGGCCCGGGCCCAAAGCCGCGAGCAGGGCGGGGCTTATCATCAATTTGCCGAGGCCGCGGGCCAGAAGCTACGGCTGCTAGGTATGACAACTGGCCAACTGCAGCAACTGGCCGCCCGGGGCCGGCCCAACCCGGTAGTCACGTATTTCAGCCCGACCACCGGCACCGTGCAAACCCTCGACGTGGTGCAGGGCCAGTACGTGACCGAGGGCAGCCCGCTGGTCACGCTCACCAACCTGTCCACCGTCTGGGTCGAAGCACAACTCTATCCACGGGACGTGGCCCGGCTGCCGTTGGGCAAGGCCGTCAGGGTGCAGGTGGCCGGGGAGTCCGGCTCGTTTCGGGGCAACGTCGTCTTTCTCAGCCCCGAGCTTAACGGTGGCAGCCAGGTTACGCTCGCCCGCATTCAGCTGGCCAACCCCAACGGCCGCCTGCTGCCGGGGGCGCAGGCCAACGTGCTGCTCGATGCCCCAACGACGGCAGCCACCGCCCAAACCATGCTGCGCGTGCCCGTGGAAGCCCTGATTCGGGATGGGCAGGCCAGCTACCTCTGGACGCAGACCGGCGAGCGGCAGTACCGCCGCGTGCGGGTGAGCACGGGCGAGGGCTCGGCCAGCAGTGTACCCATCACAACGGGTCTGCGGGCTGGAGAAAAGGTGGTGGTGTCCGGGGCCTACCTGCTGCAAAGCGAGTACTCCCTGCGCCAGGGCGCCACCGACAGCATGAATGGCATGAGCATGTAGGCTTCCAATCCAAACCGTAATCCGTTGGGGGCCGCGGTCCGGCACCTGTTTTCAATCACCCCATTTTTATCCCATGAAAAAGCTTCTGTTTCTAGGCCTTGTGCTCACCAGCTTCGCCGCCACCACGGCCTGCTCCGATAATAAGGGCAGCGCCGAAACCGCCACCTCGGCCACTTCCACCGCCGCCTCGGATAGCACGGCCAAACCGGCTGGCAACCCCGGGCCGGGCGTGGCCGCCGAAACCTATACCTGCACCATGCACCCGGAGGTCATCGCCAACGAGCCCGGCAAGTGCCCCAAGTGCGGCATGGACCTGGTGAAAAAATAAAGACCCGGTCCACGCACTTTTTCATTTCATTTTTTACGCTCTTATTCTCCCAACCCATGAACAATCAACATCAGAATCTGCTCGACGCCCTCACTGCCTGCGTGGCCGCCTGCGAGTGGTGTGCCACCGCCTGCTTGCAGGAGCCCGACGTAAAAATGATGGTGCCCTGCATCAGCCTCGACCGCGACTGCGCCGACATCTGCGCCCTCACCGCCCGCCTGATTGCCCGCGGCTCTGTTCACGGCCAGCACCTGCTGCGCGAATGCGCCGAAGTCTGTAAGGCCTGCGGCGATGAGTGCGCCAAGCATTCGCACATGCAGCACTGCCAGGAATGCGCCGCCGCCTGCCGTCGTTGCGAGGAGGCTTGCCGCGCCGCTTTGTAATAAGCGGCCCTTAACTGACAATGAAAAGGAGTGCCCGAACAAGTCTTGGGCACTCCTTTTTTTCTGCTGCCCAGTTGCTCCGTCGTGGCGGGTTATTGCCCCCAACCTTTCCCACAGCTACTTGCAGCGCCGTCGCGGGCGGTGGGGTAATACAGGTAGTGTCAGCGGCACCACCCTTAGCTACTGGCCCTACTTCTACCACCGGTCACGTAGAGGACTATCTTGCCGGGTATAAAAAAGCCGCCCCGTTATGGAGCGGCTAACTACGGGAAAGCCCGCATTGCCAGCGTTGCCGGGCTTACAAGCGGGGACCAGGTCGGGGCTTTTGCAGCACTTGCTGCGTCTGGGCAGGCTGCTCCAATTGCTGCACGGCTTGGCGCAGCTGCTGCACGGCAGGATTATCCTTCAACGTGTCGAGCTTATCGACCACGGCCAGCACCTTCTCCACGTTTTCCCGGTTCAGACCTTCCAGCGCCGGCTTGGTCAGAAGCTGCCGGCTGACCTCCTGCAAACGGGCCGCGTTCAGTGTGGCAGCGCTCTCACGCAGCTCCCGGGCCACCAGGCCCGCCGCTTCGATAAACGATTGCCGGGCCTGGTCGTGGGCGGGCGAGTCACTGGGCACCAGCTTGGGCCCGGCCTGCCGCAGCTGCTCCTGCGCGGCGGCAAGCTGCCGGCGCTCCATTGCATCCGGCACCGGCTCAATCATAGTGGCCCTGGGATTTAGCCGCAATGCATCCAGCGCGTCGCTGATGGCCGGCAGCTGCGGCGAATCCAGCCGGTAGCGCAGGGTAAGCTCCGTGGCAATTTCCCGGGGCGCATTGGTTTCCAGCTTAACGGCGTGGTCAATGGTGAGCCCGACCCTTTCGAGGTTCTCCCGCAGGGCGGGCAGCAGCGCCACGGCGTCGCGGCTTTCCCGAAACTCGACTACAAGCAGCCGCTCACCCTGGTTGCGGGCTAGGACTTGGGCCTCGTGCAGCTGCGCAATTTTGCCCTGGCCTTCGATGGGTGGGTTGTTCCAGTGCTGCTGGCCGAAGCCATACTGGTCCTCGTCAATGTCACCCAGCTCGCGCTGCACCACCCGCTGCAGCTGGTCGTGCTTGAGGTCCTGGTTCCAGTCCTTGCCCTGGCTTTTCACAATCTCCACCCGGTGCTCAAAGCCCAACGTCTGGCTGGCCGCCTCATTAAAGGCCCCCAGCGCCTCCCGGCTCATCGGCACGTGAAACTGGTAGGTGTGGGCCCCCAGCTTGTTGGAGTGAATCAGCTCGTCGCGCAGGGTCTGGCTGCTGGCCGAATTGCCCGGCTCCCCGTTTTCCTGGGCGTACTGCCGGGTAGCCTGGTCGTTGTAGCTTTTGAGGTGCAGGCTGAGCGCCTGCACGCCGGCCGGGTGGGCGGCGGTGATTTCGACGGTCAGCAGGTGCTCGTGCTCCCGGACTACTTTCATCGGGTTTTGCTCGCTGGCCAGACCGGCCAGCAGCCGGGTATCGAAGTGGTGGCCCTGCGTATCGTTGTCAAAAGCGGCTCGGATGACCGGAATGCCTTCCTCGCTGAGCAGCCGCTTCAGCTCGAAAATCTTGTTCTGGGTGAGCGTGCCGGCCGTCGAGGCATATAGGGCGCTTTCACCGGGATGCAGCTGCGCGTAGGAAAGCGTATCGAGGGCCGATTCGCTTACGACCAGCACCGCCGCCGGCCGGCCCTCGGGCAGCCTGCTCAGCCACAGCGAGCGGGTGAACTGGCTTTCGGGAGCCTGACCTTTGAAGCCCTCCCCTTTCAGCTCCAGTCCCACTACGCGCCCCTCGTGGTAGGCAGGAAAGGCCGTATTGACGTAGGTCTTGGCCGGCAGTCCCTCCTTCTGCACCGTGTGAAACTGGTTGAGGATGCGGCCCGCAAACTGCGGGTTGGCAATCGTGCTTTTGGTAATACCGCGCCCTTCTAGGTAGGCCGTGTTTTCGAGCGGCCGGCAGTGCTGGGTGTAGATGCTATGGAATTTCTCCCCCGGCGCGGTTTCCACGATGGGTGGCAGGTCGAGCCGGGGGCGCTGCTCCTCGGGCAGGCTGAGGTAGGCGCGGAAGTGGTCGTTAACTGACTGCCAGAGGTTGCGGCCCGGCAGCGGACCAAGGCCGGCGATGCGGTCGGAGCTGACCCGGTTTTTCATCCAGTCGATGACGCTGCCCTTGTCGCGGTCGTCCTGGGCGTTGAAATACATCCAGTCGCCGCCCCGGCCCTTGAAGACCACCAGCGTATCATCGCCCTCAAAAACGTGCCATTTGCCTTTGCCCAAATGCTCGCCTTTTTTGAGGTTGTAGCCGAAGTGGCTTAGCAGCTCGGGCAGCTCAACCTGCTCCTTAATCTTCTGGAAGGTGAGTTCATGTTCCATGGTAATGCGGATTAATTCGAAGGATGGAAGGCAGAAAAAAGAAGCCCGGAAGCGAGCTTCCGGGCTTGTAGGGTGAGAAATGGCGGTTTTGAGGGAGGCCCGGCTAGTGACGGGGTCCCCGGGTTTTCACTTGGGGCGCTTCGGTTTTGACCGGGGCCGGGGCTACGGTCTGGGTGGTGGCCTTCACCGTCTGCTCGGCTTTCGGCGCTTGGCGCTGGGCCAGCTCGTGGGCGGCGGGCTTCACCTCAATGCAGGCCTTGGCGGCGTTTACCTGCACGGTGCCGTCGAACTTCTGCCCGCCGCTGCCGCTGGCCATGTTAGCCAGCGCTACTACTTTGCCCTCGCGCAGGTCGTGGCTTTGCTCGGGGGTGAGCTTGACCCCGGCCACGGTGTCGTGCAGGGTCACCTTGTTTTCGGGCAGCACTACGACCTTGTTCATGGCCTTATCCACGGCCACGTAGCCGTTGAACTCGCGGCCCTGCTCGTCCTTAAGGCCGCGAACCAGGCCGGCGTTGCCTTCAGTTTCGAGGCGCTGGCGCTGCTCGGGCGTGAACGGCTGGCCGCCAATCTCGTTGGGAATAACCAGCTTTTCCTGGGGCAATTCCATTTTGAGCGTAGCCGTGCCGTCGGCCTCGCGGTGGAGCAACATCTTGCCCTCGAACTTCACGGGCTCCTGGCCTTCCTTGCCCGCTACCTGCATGGGCAAAAGGTCCGTTTTCTCGCCATTAAGCAACTTTTGCAGCTGCCCGCTGTCGGCTAACTCCGCCGTATTCAGGCCGAGGGAAGCCAACACCTTTTGCGGCACTTCATCGGCTTTGAATAACGCAGGCTCCGACGACCGCGCGACGGTCTGACGGGCGGCATTGCCAATGACGGGTTCCGCCGCCACGCTGAACGGCTTTTCACTCTGCGCTGGCGGGCCGGGCGAAAGCTCCGGCTGGGCCGCCCCGGCGTGCCGGGTCAGGCGGGCCTGCAAATCCTGGCGGGTTTTCTCGTAGTCGACTTCCAGATTCTGCCGGGTCTTCGGGCCGCCGTTCAGGTGGGCATAGAAGTTTTTCAGAAACGCCGATGCGGGGTTGCCACTCGTGTCGATGTCAAAGATGCTCTTGCCGTCACGGATGACCTGCTCAGTGGTTTTGCCCTGCTGCTGGGCCAGTAGCTGCACCCGCTGTTCGGCCGCCGCCTGCTGCACCTGCTCCGGGGCGGTGAGGGCGTGCTTGGGCACGGCCGAGAGCTGGGCGCTGAGCGCATCCCACTGCTTCACGCCGAAGGCTTCGCGCACCTGCTTGCTACGCTGCGGCTCGTAGTCGTCATCGTAGCCCGCTTCCTGCCGCCGGGCCGCCGCCTGCTCGGGCTTCTCCATGACGGCCACGCCATTCCCCACTTGCCGAAACCCCTGCAGGGCCGCTTCGAGCTGGCCCAGCTTGTGCGACTCGGGGTCGTAGCTAACTGCGAAGCCGCCGCTGAGCTTGCCCGCCGGGTCGCGCTCCAGCTGCAAAGCGCCCACCGCCACGCCGGCTTCTTTTAGCTGGTCGAGGTAGGCGCGCATTTCCAGCAGCGGGGCCACCTCTTCGCCCTTCTGCTGCCAGGTAATGCGCAGCTCCCCGACCGGCTCCGCAGTGGCCGCAGCATCCGGGAAGGGTGTAGGAACCAGGGGCGGCTGCTCGCTGCCTGGCCCCTCCCCTACCGGTTGTTGCCGCTCCGGCGCGGCGACACCTTCTGCTACTTCTGCCCGGGCCTCGTCTCGTAACGCATCCGCGTAGGTGGCCCGGCTTTCGTCCGGTCCTTGCTGCGCGCGGTTGGCCACCCCTTCCAGTTCCGCTTCTGCCTCGGCACGAACTGCCCCGCTAGTGGTGGCCACCTCGCCAGCCAGTTCCTCGGCCCGCGTCGTCAATTCAGCTTGCTGAGTAGATTGTGGGGTTGCCTGGCCAAATACCAGCAACCGCTGCTCGGGTTCGGTTGCGCTGTAGCCCACGCGGCCCTGCTCGGTGATTTTCCAGTTATCGCCCACCTTTTCCAGCAGCGTGGGCTTTTCTACCGTGAGAAACTTATCCTCCCGGCCGGGGAGGCGGTTAGTGGTAAAGGCCCGCATCAGGGCGTGGTCAAATGCATTCAGCAGTTGGCCATCCGCGCCGGGGGCCGGCAGCAGCGCCGCCTGGTTGGGGTTGGCGGGATTTATCTGAATCTCATAGAGGGAGTGCCCGGCGGGCTGCCGCTGCAGGCTCTGCCCGCTGAGGTTGCCATTGGAGGTCGGCACCGCACTCAGGTACCAGCGCTCCGGCGTGGGGGTATTCACTTCATCTTGCTCAGCCATAGGAGAAATGGGTAGGTGAATAAAAGCTGTCCTTCCGGCCGGCGCAGGCGCGACCGGCCCGGAATTCGACCCTGCAAACCTACCGGCCCCCACCAGGCCATGGGAAGAAAGTTGACGAGTGGCCGGAATTGGGCCGTGAGGTGCCACCCGGACACACGAACGGCGCGGAGCCCGGGCGCTAACCCTGACTCCGCGCCGTTCGGCTTGCCCACCTGTCCAGGCCTTACTTTTCTGCCTTCTCCTTGATGAGGTGCCGCAGCGTGGTGTCCTGCCCAATGCGCAGCAGTTCCCTTGCGCACAACTCCTTCACTTCAGTTTTCACGCGGCTGGAGTTGGCTTTAATCAAATCCTCGGCCTCGTCCTTGCCCGTGGGTGGGTTGATGAAGCCGGCGTAACAAAGAGCTGACAAGGCGCGTCCATCCAGTAGCAACTTAGTAGCCGTGTTGCTTTAACTGCACTAACTTGCGATTACCCTGCAGCAGAATTGCTATAGGCGAAGTAATAACAATGTTCGCACTGACAACATCATTAGATAAAACGACTTGATTATGAGTATTAACTTATTTTGGGACAATTCCAATATATGGCTTGTGGGGCAACAAGTTTGCAAGATGCGAGAGCCTGGTTATGAATTTGATTTTCGGATTCACGTAAAGAATTTGTTTGATTTTGCTGTTGATTCACGAACGGTAGATTACGCATATGTAGGTGGTTCTATTCCACCAAACTCTGACCCGCTCTGGAATTACTTTTCTAAACTAGATATTAAAGTTGAAAAGCAAGAACGCGGACAAACCTCAGGCGGCGAAATAGCTGTGGATGAATCCATTCAACTACAGATGGCGAATAGAATCCTAGATAGCGAAGCACCAAGTCATATGCTATTACTAACAGGAGATGGAAGTGGATATCTCAACGGCAAGGGCTTTATTAAACAATTAGAAAGAGCCCTCAAACACGGATGGAGTATTGAGGTTGTGAGTTGGGATAAAGGATGCAACAGGCATTTGAAAGAATTTGCAGAAGCCAGAGGCATTTATCGCTCACTAGAATCAGTTTACGACAAAGTCACCTTCGTCAACAATCAACGATGGGCAAAATAGACTGTTCTAATGATTTACATTCAGCATCATATTGATTAATACTAGAGCCAGCCAAAACACCATTTCATATATGAACCCAAATGGCAGCTTTCTACATATTGATAATTTTTCCGACTTAGGAAAAGTTTACGTGCATGACCATAATCCCGAGGTCAAACGCACTATTATACGACCTGTTTTCAAAGTAGAAAAGACAGAAAATCAGGCTTACTACTTTGCCCCTGGCTTCATTGATACTGACAATATATTTTTTAGCTGTCCTCTCGCAATCTCTTACGTTCAGGTCAATTCAGCCAAGCAAATTTTACCACAACATGGGCACAGTTCTATCATAGAGCTTAATATAAAAGCATTTAACAAAACACTTTCAAGCTATGTGAATGCTAAAATTGAGATTAAAAGGTGGAATATTGATTTCAAAATAATTGGTAAAGTAATAAATTTTATAAATCAATATATCAATTCTGAAAGAGATATAAAACTGATTGATTTCAATTGTTTTTCAAAGATTGATTTGGATTTGAAAGACAAATCAATAATTATTAGTGCAATTGATAGTTTAGAGTTTGTCTTTTTCGATAACAGCATCAATAGAGTAGGAAAAGATAACTTCTTTTGGATTGAAGCAGAGATAAGAAACATGCCAGAAGATAGATACTTAAGAAAACTAATCATATCTAACTTGGCTAATCAATGCACGCGCGTCGAAACAAAAGAGTACGGAGCACTTATTGTCTTTGACATCGAATCAGCATATACGGCCTCTTACATCAGACGAATGATTGAAGAATCTACTGCTTTAGAAAAAAAAGCAAAAGATTTATTGAAGCTCGATATGGCAATTGAATATAATCCTGTTGAACAATCAATTGAGCAATTAGCAATAAAGTAAAAGACTCATTAACACCTCTATTTCTCCGTTTTCTCCTTGATGAGGTGCCGTAGCGTGGGGTCTTGCCCGATGCGCAGCAACTCCCGGGCACACAGCTCCTTCACTTCGGTTTTCACGCGGTTGAAATTGGCTTTAATCATCTCTTCGGCCTCGTCCTTGCCCGTCGCCGGGTTAATAAAGCTGGTAATGTCGGGAATGGGCTGGTAGGCCTGGGCCTCGGCGGCCACCGCCTTCACGTCCACCTGAATCCGGGCGTGAAACACCTTCTGGTCGATTTCCTCGCCGAAGTTGTCGGCCACCGCGCCCACGAAGTTGCCCTGGGTGAGGTTGGCAATGGTGCTGGCCGGAATCATGCTATCCATCTGAGTCGAAAGGCTGGTGCTGGTTTCGCGCATATTGATGCTCAGACTCTGGCGCTGCTGCAGAATTTTGCCGAACCGCTCGCTCAGCCACTTGCCGCTGTTGCCCGACACCTGCCCGCTGAACACGTTGCCCACGGTGTTCTTAATGACTTCGGCCTCCTTCTGGCCGTAGTCGCGCTCCAGCTGCGAGAAGTCCTGAAAGCCCAGGCAGGTGCTCACTTTGTTACTGCGGGCCGTGGCAATGAGGTTGTCCAGCCCCTTAAAGTAGATGGTGGGCAGCTCGTCGATGATGATGGACGATTTACGCTTGCCCTTCTGGTTCACCAGCTTCACTAGCCGGGCATTGTAGAGGCCCAGCGCTGCCCCGTAAATGGCCTGGCGCTCGGGGTTGTTGCCCACGCACAAGACCTTGGGCTCCTCGTTGCTGTTGATGTCAAGCGTGAAATCGTTGCCCGACATCACCCAGTAGAGCTGTGGCGAGGCCAGCCGGCCCAGCGGAATCCGCGCCGAAGCAATCTGGCCTTCCAGCTGCTCAATGGCATCTTTCTGGAACGCCGACACGAACGGCTTTACCAGATTCTCAATCTCGGGGTACGAGGCCAGCACCGGGAAAATCTCTTCGTAGTCGCGGCTCAGAAACTCGATGACATGGGGAAAGGTGCAGTATTTACCCTTCTCAAACAGCTTCAAAAACCAAATAATGGCCGCCACAAAGTTGATGGGCGACTCCACGAAAAAGTCGCCCTGCTTCTGAATCCAGCTCTTGTTGAGGTTGAGCATGATGGTAGAGGCGCTCTCGTAGGCGTCCACGATGTCGGTCATCAGCTCGGGCAGCAGCGGGTTGCAGCGGTGACTCTTGCGAGGATTGTCGAAGTTGATGACGTAGAAGCCCACGGGCTTATCAAACTTGTCCTGGTGGCGCAGCAGCGTGTTGTAGCAGATGCGGCTCAAATCGTCAAACTTGTAGTCGTAGATGTACATGCAGAAGCCCTTGGCCAAGTGCTGCCGGATGAACTCGTTGATAATGGCGAACGACTTGCCCGAGCCCGGCGTGCCCAGCACCATGGTAGCTCGAAACGGATTCACCACGTTCAGCCAGCCGTGGTGCTTCTTGCCGCGCAGCTGGTACTCGGTGCGCAGGTTCACCGAGTACTCGTTTTCCATCAGCCGCTCCTCCTGCGGGAAGCTTTCGTTGGCCTTGTTAAAGATGTCCTTCATCAGGTCGTTGTTAAACAACCTACTCAGCCAGGCCCCGGCGCTCAGCAGCAGCAGAAAGCCCGCCGACAGCAGCCCGGTATATAGCGCCGTTGTTAGCCCGGCCCCCAGCGCGAAGCTGCGCACGATATCCGACCCGTAAATCAGCGCCAACCCGATGACCGCGTAACCCACCACCGAAGCCCCTTTGAGCTTTTCATTGGCCCGCCCCCGCGTGCCGAGGCAGCTCAGCAGCAGGAACACCACAGATAGCGTCTTACTCACCCAGCTGGCCTTAAACAGGAAGGTATTTTTGGTAAAGCTCTCCAGAACATGCTCGACCACGGCCGGTGTCCAGCCCATGCTTTTGAAGTAGCCGAAGCAGTAATAGTAGATGTTAATGCCCATCAGCACAATGGCAAACAGGCGCATAAACTCCATGATTTTCCGTAACCCTTTCTCGTCTTCCATCGCTTGAAACGCTTGGTGAATCAAGCAACTTACCCCCGCCGGCAACGCCCGACGCGGATTATTTGACGAGCGGTTCAAAGTCAGCGGTGAGGTGCAAATCGGCCACACGAACCAAACCACTCCCCCGCCCAGAACTCAACGCGCAGGCCCTTTCCTGCGGGGGTGCTTTGGCGGCTCCGGTCTGCTTTGCCTTGGCAATGGGGGTAGTTCGACCACGGCGGGAGCAGAATCAGCTTCCGGCACTAGCGTGGCCTGCACTATCGGCGCGGCCAGGGCTTCGCGCAGCTGCGCCCCTTTATAGCCCACCTCCTGCCCCCTCACCGCCACGCCGTTTGTTTCAAAGCCCACCCCGCGTAAAACGCCGCCCTTGTCGTGGGTGTAGCGAATCCCAATCATCTCTTTTTGCAATTGTAAAGTCAGCCACTCCTCCCCTCCCCTATCAGGTTGGCTGAGTAAGTGCTCCAACGTCCTGCTTACCTGCTCCCGCGCCGCCTCCTTCGTTGGGTCCAGCGCCCGCAGGCTGCGCCTTCGCTCGGGAATAGGGTCCATGCCCAGCTCCTGACTTATCTGCCGCGTAATGGCTGGCTGCCGGTAGAAGTTATTATCCGTCCGCAGGGCCGGTCCCCCATCAATCGGCACCCGGTTCAGATAGATGTGAACGTGGGCGTGCCGCTTATCCCGGTGCTCATACACCACCACTTGGTGCCGGTCAATGGGCGCGCCAATCAGTTCGCAGTAGCGCTTAGCCGCCGCCACTTTCTGCGCTTGGCTCACCACCTCCCCCGCCTTCCATGAGAGCACCGTATGCCACACTGGTTTCTGAATCTTTTTACTCTGGGCCGCGACGGCCCGCATGTCCTGCGCCATCTCCCTGGGACTACCCGGAATCAGATTAGCCACGACTAGAAGCGGAGCCTCGCCCGGCTCTTTGCCCTTGCCCTGCCGCTGCCCCGCACCGTACGTTAGCGCCCCCTCGAAGTCATTACCGGTGGTGGTCTTTGCAATCATACCAAGTACCCTCTGATAATGGCCAGTGCCTGCACTAACTGGGCTTCGTGGGAACTAAAGGACTTGCCAGCCTGCGCCAGTCGAGCTATCTGATTCAGGTTAGTACCGATACCTACCAGTTGCCGTCGCAGCTCCGGCGGGATATTTTCTTTGACCTCAACTCCCCGGCCTACGTCGCGCAAATAAGCCGACACTTTTTTGTAGCCAGCGGCCGTTGCTTTTGCCTGCAAATCCTTTTTCTCATCCGGACTTACCCGCACGTCAATACGCAAAGTACGGCCTGCTTCAACGCTAATTTCAGCTTGCTTATCTGGTTCCATGATGATTCTCGGGACATTAGCTTACCGAGGTTTACTAAAACTACTTTAGAATTTTGACTCACTAGATGCTATACGCTAAACTAGCAAGCCAAGCCATGTGAGCCTGCGAACTTGGCGGTGTCATTGAATCGGGCAAACGAAGTTTGTCCGGACAATGACATGGCTTGCTGGACGATGAACGAGCTATTGGAACGGGGGCGTTGCACGGTGCTAGGACTAGGGCTAGGCTTAGTGAGTTATGCCACAATGCAACTTTAACCCTTTGCAACTTTACACCCTATGGTCTCAACAATTTTGCCTTTACTACATAGAGTCATCTCTGGTTAATTCTGCCACATTACCCCATTGCACCTTTGCAACTATACAACTTGAGACAGGACAGAACGCATTGCGCTTGGGCGTTTAGTTAATTGCACCAATACACCAAAACAACTTTGCAACTTTACCACACAGCTTCTTCACAAATTTTTGCCATAAAGTTGCTTTGCAACAATACAACTAATTACCTTCGCCACATTACAACTAAACAACATTGTCACATCCAATCTTTGTTGTTTTGCAACTTTGCAACTAGGCAACTTTTGCCTTTTGCAACAAAGCAACTTTATTGTGTTGCACCATTGCACCTAAGTGGCTATGCCACAACGCCACTTTGCAACTAACAATCTAACATCTTCAAACACTCTGGCCCTTCGCATGAATCAACCCCACGTACTCGCATTTGCACCCAGAAGGGGGGCGCTGGTAAGTCGACCATCGGCACGCACATGGCCTCGGCGCTGTGCTACTACTATGGCTACAAGGTGGCCATGGTGGACTGCGACTACCCGCAAAACTCCTTGCACGCCTACCGCCTTGAAGAGCAGAACCGGCTGCAGTCGGAAGCGCCGTTTCAGGCCCGCCTGCTGAAGCAGGGCATCCCGCCGTATCCGGTTATCATTTCCAGCGTGGAAAAAGCCGTGAGTTCCATCGAGGGATTGTTTGAGCAGGACTATGATTTCATCCTGGTGGATACGCCCGGCACGGTGAACGTGGTGGGGCTCCCCGAACTGCTACGGCTGGTGGATTACATCTTTCTGCCGATTGAGCCTGACAAGGGCTCGATTGCCTCCACCATGTCCTACATGGGCATCCTGGGTCAGTTTGTGCAGTCTCGCGATGAAGACTCCAACCTGCTGGGCTTCTACGCCTTCTGGAACAAGTTCGTGAAGTCCGAGAAGAAGGGGATTTATGATAAGACGGAGGAGCTGTTTCAGGAGAAGGGCCTGCCCTTGCTCAAGAGCCGGGTGGAACTGCTGATGACCTACAAGGAAAACCGCTCCACGATGTTTCCGCTGCCGGAGCGTGACCTCAACCGCCTTGGCCTGGGCCAGCTCATTCTGGAAATCCTCACCCTCGTGGTAGGCGAGGGGGCCGTTACGCCCTCGGGTAAAACCATTGCGTTTACGGCCCCGGCTGTCGAGTCAGCCCCCGGCGCGTAGCCTCACGGCCCATCCGCCGCTGCTTTTCCTTTAAAATTTCAAGCCTGCATCCTCCTTCATCATGGCCAAAGCCTCCACCAAGAAACCTAAACTCACCCCGGAAGAACAAATGGCTGAGCTGGCCCGCCTGACGGGCTCCGTCGCGGCCATCAGCCACATGGGGACCAGTCAGCCCTTCGTACTGCCCACCCCGGCCCCGGAGGCTACTCCCACCCCGGCGACTACGGCCCCGGATGCAGCAGCGGTGCCCGTCGAAGCCGCGCCCCCGGTCCCAGCAGCAAAACCGGAACCGTCGGTGCCAGTCGCACCCATTGCCACCACGGAGCCCGCGCCTCAGCTTGCTGCGGCTCCCGAGCCATCCGCCAGGGCAGTGCCAGTAGAACCAAAGGGAGAAAAAGCATCTGCCGTGGTGGCACCGGCACCGCCGGCAGCTCCGGCGGCTGTGCTACCCGTTGCAGATGAGGAGGAAGAAGAGGCGGTGGCAGTGGAAGCTGCGCCGACGCCAGCTGCCACGGGGGACGGCAAGGATAAGCTGGACCTGACTTCCCTCTTTGCCGATTCGGCGGAGAAGAAGACCTTTCAGATTCGCATCACGGCCAGCCACCAGCAGTTTTTCCAGCAGATGGGCCTGCTGCTGGGTGGGGGAGCCTCCTCGACTGATGTTATTCACAACATCCTCGCCCAGTTCAAGGCGGCGAACGAGGCCCAGATTCAGAAAGCGTTTCAGCGGCAACTGCGCCAGATGATGTCGCCCAAAAAGTAAGCGTATCCGTTAGGGGCTATTTCGCCGGCGCGGCGCCATTTTGGGCCGGTCGGTTCTTCCTTCCCTATTTCAAACTATCCCCTCCGCTGCCGGCCCACCTGGGCAGGGTAGGGGAGGGGCCCTATTCTCTACCAGCAATGCGCAACAGCAGTACTTCCATTTCCAGCCCCCAAGGTGCGTCGAAGCGACGTGGCGGGCGGTAAGCGTTTGACCGTGCTGGCCCTGCTGTGGGCCGGTACGGTAGCCCGCGCAACTGGTTTGCCGGCCGAAAACAGCCTGGCTTCGCCCGGGGACAGCGCCACCGTTGACTCGCTGCGCGAAGTGGCCCGGCGGCGGCAACTGCCGGACTCGGTCCGGTTTCAGACGTTACGCGCTTTAAGTGACGCGCTATTTGCGCAGGATGAGCCGGAGGCCCGCCGGGTAGGGGAGCAGGCCGTGCAGCTGGCCCGCCACCGGCGGGACTGGCCGCGCGTGGCCGATGGCTTGTACCAGCTGGTGGTGAACTGTGAGCGGGCGGCCGACTACGTGGCCGCCATGCAGTACAGCCAGGAAGGCGCCGGCGTGGCCAGGGTGCACCGGCTACCCGACGAATGGCGCTTCACGCAGTGCATGGGCCTGGTATCAGTGGATACCAAAGACGTGACCGGGGGCCTGAAGTACATGCGGCAGGCCTACCAGCAGCAAGGAGCCGTGGGCAACGTTCCACCCCGCGAGCGGGGCGGGCTGCTGCTCAACCTGGCCAACACCTTTCTGGTGATGCAGCGCTACGACTCGGTGCTGCACTATGCGACCCGGGCCCTGCCCTACATGCAGCGCGCCAAGGATGCCCGGGGCCTGGGCTACGTGTACCAGTTCCGGGGCGAGGTGTACGCCATGATTAAGCCCCAGACCACGGCCACGCTGGATTCAGCGGCGACGAACATGAACCGGGCCCTGCGCATCATGCAGCGCCACGGATTTAGGCCCCAGACCGCCAGCTCGGCCCTGGCACTGGCCCGTGTGTACCGGCTGCAAGGCCAGCCGGCCGTCTCGCAGCGGATGGCGGAACTGGCCCTCACCCTGGCCCGCGAGCTGAAGATGCCCGACTACGAGGCCGACGCGCTGGCCAACCTGGCCTGGGCGCACGCCGACCAGGGCCGGATGCGCCGCTCCTTCGACCTCGACAACCGGGCCCAGGACCTGCGCGATTCTCTGTTCAACGGAGACAAGGCGCAGGCCCTAGCCCAGCTGCAGGTGCGCTACGACGTGAAGCTGCTGACGGAGCAGAAGCGGGCCGCCGAGTTTGAGCAGCGCAGCCAGCGGGCGCAGCTGCACTCGCTGTGGCTGCTGCTGGGCGGGCTGACCACGACCATCGGGGTGGGCAGCTGGCTGTACTGGCGGCTGCGGCGGCAAAAAGCCCTGCTGGCCGTGGCCAATCAGGCCAACTGCCGGTCCGTAGCCGAAAAGGAGGTGCTGCTGCAGGAAATTCACCACCGGGTGAAAAATAACCTGCAACTGGTAAGCGGCCTGCTGGGCTGGCAGGCCAGCACCCTGCCCGAGCCTGCCCTGGTGGCCGCGCTAACCGCCAGCCGGGACAGAATTCAGAGCATGGCCATGGTACATGAATTCTTATATCAAGCCGACAATCTGGCCGAAGTGCGCATGGACCAGTACCTGCGCGAACTGCTTGATTCTCTGAAAACGGCGCTTACTAAGCCCGAGCAAGCTATCCAGCTGAGTACGGACCTGGCCCCGGTAATCATGAGTCCCAAAGAGGCCAGCACGGTGGGACTGGTGGTCAACGAAATGGTGACCAATGCGTACAAGCACGCTTTTCAGGACCTTGCCCAGGGCAACCTGCACGTTTCCTTCGCCAGCCGCCCCACCGGCTTTCAGCTCACCATCGCCGATGACGGGGCCGGAATGCCGGCCCAGGACGCGCCGGCGAAGGCCCACTCCCTGGGTATGCAGCTGGTCCGCACGCTCACCAAACAGCTGAAAGCGAAGCTGTCGGTGACCGGTTCCTTTCCCACGGGCACACGCATGGAGGTTACTCGTGAATGACGAGCCACGCGGCATGCCCCTTATCCCACCCTATGTCTACCATTCTCATAGTTGAAGATGAATTGCTTATTGCCGCCGAGATAGAACGCACGCTGGTTCGGCTGGGGCACACCCCGCTCGAACCCGTCGACAACAGCGATGAGGCCCTGCGCGTGCTGGCCACGCAGCCCGTAGAGCTGGTGCTGATGGACATCAATATTGCCGGCGACTGCGACGGCATCGCGGCCGCCCTGCTCATTCGCCGGCAGTTTGCCGTGCCCGTGGTATTTCTCACCGCCCGCTCCGACGCCGACACCCTGAACCGCGCAAAGCTGGCCCAGCCCTACGGCTACCTGGTCAAGCCCTTCACCGATGACTCCCTGCGGGTGCAGGTGGAGCTGGCCCTCTACAACGCCTACCAGGCCGGGCCCACCGGCCCTGTTTTAGATGCCGCCAATGCTGCCGGCACGGAAGTACTGGGGCCGGCTGAGCGCTGCCCCAAGTTCAAGGATTACTTGTTCGTGCGCAAGGGCTCCGGCCACGTCAAGGTGCTGCTCGCCGACATTCTCTACTTCGAGGCCCTGCAGAACTACGTGCGAATGCACACGGTACGGGAGAATTTCGTGTTCGACTCCACGATGAAGGAGTTGGAGCAGAAGCTGCCCGACCAGTTTTTCAAAACCCACCGCTCCCACATCGTGAATCTGGACCACGTGCAGGCTTACGAGGAAAGCAGCGTGCTGCTGGGCAAGGAGTACGTGCCGGTGAGCCGCTCGTGCAAGGACGAGTTGAAGAACCGCATTCACCTGGTGGGCTAGTCCCCGCCCCAATGGCCATTTCAACGGCACGCAGCCCGGTTTTACCCCCGGAGCTGCGTGCCGTTCGTGTGTCGGGGCTGCACCTCACCATTGAATTCTAACCATTCGTCAACTTTCTACCCAAGCGGTTTATAGCCCGGATAGGTTTGTAGCGTCAAATCACGGTTTGGCAAGTTCACGCCCGGGCCGGTCGGCCTGGGGTGCCACGCTATTTCCCCGCGATGCTCAGCGCCTATTCCTGGGGCCAGTTTGGCCTTTTCGTTTTGGTTGTGGTTCTTCTCTACTACCTGGTGGTGGGCCTGCTCTACTACCGGGCGGAACTCACGGCCCTGCTGACGCCGGGCAAAAAAATGGCCGGTGCCCAGCTCGCCGGCGCGAGCAGCAGCGTGGTGGCGCCTCCCTCGCTTGTGCGCCCCACCTCAGCCTTTGTAAAAGTCACGCCAGTGGCCACGGAAACCCAGGAAGACGCCGATAACGCGGAACGTCCCGAAGCCGGGGCGGACCAGAACCTGCCGGCAGCGGCCGAGCCGCTGGTCAGCGGGGCGCTGCCCGATTCCACCGGCACGGCCACTGGCCACGACGAAAGCACCAGCGACACCGCCCCGATGGAGGCATCGGCCGCCGCGGGTGACGAGGCGCAGGCGCAGGATGAGAATCGCACCGAAGAAGCCGACCAAGCCGATGAGCACTTGGCTGCGCTGGTCCGGCGCGAAGCTCACAGCCTGCCCACGGAGCCTGTGACTGCAGATACGGCCGCTGATGGGGTACTGGAGCCCGAAACCGTGCAGCTAGCCCCAATGGCGGATAGCTACAAGCCGCTGGCCACATTCGATGAGCCGGTGGCCTCGCGGCTAGACATTGTCCCTGTGGACCCGCCCAAGCTGGTGGCCGCTGCTTCGGTCGCCGAATACCTGACCCTGCTGCAAACCGGCCAACAGCCTGCACAGCCTATCGAGCTGGCCGGCACCAGCCTGGCCGAGCAAATGGCCCGGCAGATGGCCCTCAACCACGCCGAACTGGATGACCTGTTCGGCCCCGACGAGGAGTAGCCGGCGCTTCTTTCCAACCTCTCAGATTCCCGATTCCACTTCCATTGCCATGACAAAGAAACCCTTCATTACCTCGCTGGCCCTCGCGGTCCTACTCCTCAGCTCGCAGTTGCTTTACGCCCAGACCGGGGGTGGCAATGGCACGGCCGGCATACAGGATGCCACCACCCAGGTCACCAGCTACTTCGACCCGCTGACCAAGCTCATGTACGCCATCGGCGCGGTGCTGGGCCTAGTGGGAGCCATCAAGGTGTATGGCAAATGGAACGCCGGCGACCAGGACACGCAGAAAACGGCCGTGTCCTGGTTTGGCTCGATGATTTTCCTGGTCATCGTGGCCACGGTGGTGCGCTCGTTCTTCCTCTAGGCCGCCGCCATGCCCATCTACGACCTCAATCGCGGCATCAACAAGCCCGTCGAATTCAAGGGCCTGGTGGGCAGCAACATCTACTTTCTGGCCGCCGGCATCGGGCTGGTGTTCGCCCTGTTCGTGACCTGCTACCTGTTGGGCGTGCCGCTGGTGCTCACCGTGCTGGTCACCTTCCTGGCCGGGGGCGGCATGTGGGCCGGGGTCTTTGCCCTGAACCGGCGCTACGGCGAGCACGGGCTGATGAAGGCCGCCGCCCGGCGCTCCTCGCCCAGGTACATCACCAACCGGCACAGCCGCTTATTCCAACGCCTCAACGAGGACCCGACCAGCCGCGCCTAGCGGCTGGTTTGGGTGCATTCTTCAGCTTATGAGCAATAAGGTTCTGCCCTCCGTTTCCCTCGAATCCAAGCAGCCCATCTACAAGGTGGAGAAGGATTGCCTTATCTCGAAAAATGCGGACGTGACCGTGGCGTTCCGACTGGATTTGCCCGAAATCTTTACCCTCTCCCGGGACGATTACGCCCAGCTGCAGGCGGCTTTCGTGAAGGCCGTGCGCCTGCTGCCCGACCATTGCGTGGTGCACAAGCAGGACTGGTACGTGGAGGATAAATACGCCCCCGGCTTCGAGGCCGAGCGCACGCTGCTTTCCTCAGCCTACGAGCGCCACTTCAACGAGCGGCCGTTCTTGAACCACTTCTGCTACCTCTACATCACCAAAACCTCGTCGGAGCGGCCCAACTGGGGCAGCACCTCGGGGCTGCTGGCCCGGCGCAACATCGTGCCCAAGGACATGCTCGACACCAAGGTGCTGGAAAGCTTTTTCGACAATGTGGGCCAGTTCGTACGCACGCTGGAAGGAGTGGGACCCACCAACGCGCCCTACATCCGCTCGCACCGGCTGACCTCGGATGAGCTGGCCGGTACGGCCGAAAAGGCCGGGCTGCTGGAAAAGTACCTGGCGCTGGACCTGTCCGACCAGGCGCTGCAGGTCGACCTCGACTTGACCGAAGGGCTGAAAGTAGGGGCGGAGTTCTGCCAGATGTTCTCGGTGGCCAACCTCGATGACCTGCCCACGTCGGTGGAAACCGACATTCGCTACGAGCAATACAGCACCGAGTACTCGGACTTCCCCATCAGCTTCGCCGCCCCGCTGGGGCTGCTGCTGGGTGCCAACCATATCCTGAACCAGTACGTGTTCCTGGATAACACCACCAAGACGGTGAAAACCTTCGAGCAGAAGAAGGACCGGCTCAACTCGCTCTCGCTCTACTCGCGGCAGAACGCCATCAACTTCGAGTATTACAATGCCTTTCTGAATGAGTTGATTGCCCACAAGCGCCGGCCGGTGCGGGTGCACTGCAACGTGCTCACCTGGGGCCGGCACGAGGAGGAGCTGACCGAGGTGCGCAAGCTGGTCAACGCCGCCTTCAACGCCATGAACTGCAAGCCCCGGCAGAACACCGTGGACATCGCCGCGCTCTACTGGGGCGGCATTCCGGGCAACGCGGGCGACTTTCCCAGCGAGGAAACCTTCTACACCTTCATCGAGCAGGCCGTCTGCTTCTGGGCCTCCGAAACCAACTACCGCAGCACCGGGGCCACCAAGGGCATTAAGCTTTCCGACCGCCTTACGGGCAAGCCCGTGCTGGTGGACATTTCGGATGAGCCGATGAAGAAGCAAATCATCTTCAACCGCAACAAGTTCGTGCTCGGCCCCTCGGGCTCGGGCAAGTCGTTTTTCACCAACCACATGGTGCGCCAGTACTACGAGCAGGGCGCGCACGTGCTGCTGGTGGACACCGGCAACTCCTACAAGGGCCTCTGTGAGCTGGTGGGCGGGGTGTATTTCACCTACGAGGAGGACGACCCAATTGCCTTCAACCCCTTCCTGATTTCGGGCAAGCTGGATGTGGAGAAGAAGGAATCCATCAAAACGCTGCTGCAGGCGCTCTGGAAAAAGGACGACGAAAGCGTGAGCCAGTCGGAGTACGTATCGCTCTCCACGGCCGTGAGTCTGTATTACGTGATGCTGGAAGCCAACGCGCTTATCAAGCCGAGCTTCAACACGTTCTACGAATTTGTTAAAGGACCTTATCGCAAGATTCTGGAGGAGGAGAAGGTCCGGGAGAAGGATTTCGACATCGACAACTTCATCTACGTGCTCAAGCCCTACTACCGGGGCGGCGAGTATGACTACCTGCTGAACTCCGAGAAAGAGCTGGACCTCGTGCAGGCTCCCTTCATCGTGTTCGAGCTGGACAACATTAAGGACCATCCCATTCTGTTTCCGGTGGTCACGCTTATCATCATGGAAACCTTCATCTCCAAGATGCGCAAGCTGAAAGGGGTGCGGAAGATGATTCTGATTGAGGAGGCCTGGAAGGCCCTCACCACGCCCGGCATGGCCGCCTACATCAAGTACCTCTTTAAGACGGTGCGCAAGTTTTTCGGCGAGGCCATCGTGGTGACCCAGGAAATCGACGACATCATCGGCAACGAGATTGTCAAGGACGCCATCATCAATAACTCGGACTGCAAGATTCTGCTCGACCAGCGCAAGTTCATCAACCGCTTCGATGAGATTCAGGCGCTGCTCTCGCTCACGCCTAAGGAAAAAGACCTGGTGCTGAGCATCAACCGCGACAACAAGGCCACGCGGGGCCGCTACACGGAGGTATTCATCAGCCTGGGTGGGGTCGTGTCGAAGGTTTACGCCATCGAGGTGTCCAAGGAAGAATACGTGACCTACACCACCGAGGAAACCGAGAAAGTGCGGCTGTTTGAGAAGCTCAAGCAGACCGGCGATATGCCCACGGCTATTAAGCTTTTCGCCAACGAGCTCCGCGAAGGGTAGGGCGGCTGATTTCAACCAAAGGGAAAAACATGAAAACGAGAATCACGCTCCTGGGCCTGGCCCTACTGGGCCTTGGCATCACTAAAGCCTCCGCGCAGCTCGTGGTGACGGCTCCGGTGCTCGAAGTGCAGTCGGGTGTGCAAACCGGCTTGCAGAACACCATGAAGGGCCTTTCCTCGGCGGCCAATGTGCTCGTGAAAGCCGGCGTGAAGGAGCAGGAACTGACCAAGGTCTTTTCGGAAAAGAACCTGCAGCTGGCCAAAACCTGGTACGACGGCCTGCTGCAAGTCAGCGCGGCGGTGCGCGGCTACCGGCGCGTGCAGTCAGTTTTTGAGAAGCAGGGCCGCATCATTCAGAACTACTCGACGGCCATTGAAACGCTGCGCCAGTCGCCCTACGTGGCCCCGGAACAGCTATCGGCCATGACGACGATTTACACCAAGATGCTGACTGAAAGTGCCAACACGCTCTCGGATTTGCAGACCATCGTGAGTCCGGCTATGCTCAAAATGACCGATGCCGACCGGATGCGCTTCATCGACAAGCTCGATGTGAAAATCACCGACCAGCTGGGCCTTATCAACTACTTCACCCAGCGCAACCTCGTGCAGATGCACCTGGCCGAGCAGAAAGCGCAGGATGCGCAGGCCCTCAATGCGCTGATGGGTACCCGCTAAGTTCTACTTCCACTTTTCCCGGCTATCTACTATGAAATCAGGCACAAAACAGCTCGTTGTGGCGCTGGCCTTGCTGGCAGGCCCGGCTTACGCGCAAATGCCGGCTGTAATCTCGGCCCCGATTGCCGAAGACCAGTCCCGTAAGCAGGTCGTGCACCAAGGTATTTCGACTACCCTGCTCGGCCAAGGCAAGGTGCTGGCGGGCGATATGACCAAGGTCAGCGGCCAGATTAAGGGCGTTATCGACCAGACGCAGGCGCTGCACGACCAGTGGTACAGCAGCCTGCTGCAAATCAGCGCCGGCGTGCGCAACTACCGCCGGGTTCGGGAAATCTACACGCATCAGAGCGAGATGATAAGCCAGTTTTCGGCCATCATTCCAGAGCTGCGCACCAAGCAATTATCGGCTACCCAGCTCGGCGAGGCCTCAACAGTGTACCAGGGCATTCTCACGGAGAACATTGCCCTGATGGGCGAGCTGGCGGGAGTGCTCAGCGCCAGCAAGGCGAAGATGACCGACCCGGAGCGCATCGAATTCATCGACAACATCGCCGACCGCATCAGCGAGCAGCACAACCTGATGAACTACTTCAGCAGCAAGTGCCGGGCCATCGCGCAACAACAGGCCCAGCAGGTGCAGGACCGCGAATCGATGCGCGCTTTCATGACGGCGCGCTAGCGCGGCAGCTTCCTACCCAACTCCTACTTCCGACTTATGAAAACTTTCCTTTTCCTACCCTTGGTGCTGCTGGCTACCAGCTGCAGTTCCGAGGTGGTCAAGCCAGACCCGCGCGTGGCCACAATTCACCAGCAACACGAGCAGCTGCTGGCTCAGCAAAAGCAGTACGTCGCGCTGCTCGGCACGCTCACCGGCCCCGAAAAGCTTAGTCCGGCCCACATCAAGGATTCGGAGCAACGCTTCGCCGATATGGTGCAACAGAGCCAAGACAACCTGACCGCCCTAGACCAACTCGACCCGGCCAAGGCCCAGGACCCGGCGCAAACCGCGCTGGTCGGAGAGCTGGCCACCAAGGAAGCAGGCATTCTGGCCCGGGGCACTCGGCGGTTGGCCAACGTGCACGACGAGCACTACCTACCCTAAGCTGCTTTTCCTGACTGCCTATCCCTCCACCCTTCGAACTACCCCATGGACCCAACTTCCATCGACCTCAACATGGCCCTGTATGAGCAAAAGCTCGAAGGGATTTACACCGAGATGCTGACGTTCACCGCGCAGTTCATCAACCTGGGCCGCGCCATTGGTGGGGTAGGGGCACTGCTATTCATCAGCAGCCGGGTGTGGGGCCATATTGCCCGGGCCGAGCCCATTGACTTCTTCCCGTTGCTGCGGCCGTTCGCCATCGGGCTGGCCATTCTGCTATTTGTGCCGCTGTGCTCGGGCCTGCGCGGCATCACCATGGCTGTGGCCCACGGCACCGATGCCATTCGCCTCGGGCAACTGGGGGAAGTGAACCGGCTGACGGGTGAGCGGGACCGACTGGCCGCCGATGCCAAAGCCAAATCGGATATGCAGATAAACGAAAAGTACGAGGAAGACCTGGGCAAGCTCGGTGCGCTGGACATTGGCCGAAAGGCCACACTGGCTATGAATCAGGTGCAATACTCGGTCGGCCAGAACTTCCGGGAGTGGACCAAATCCATCTTAGAGCTGGGGCACTGGCCGCTAAGCTGGCCATTAGCCTGATTTCTACTTTCCTGCTGGTGCTGCTCAGCGTAGCCGGGCCGCTGGCGTTTGGTATTGCCATCATCCCCGGTTTTGGCGGCGGACTAATGAAGTGGTTCGGCTATTTCATCACGATTTCGCTCTGGGTGCCGGTGGCTAACATCTATGCTGCCGTGCTGGCCACGTGCAGGTCACGATGCTCAACAGCAACATCCAGCAGCTGCAGGCCGGCGGCAGCGTCGAGTCGGCCGACATCGGCTACCTGTGCCTGCTGGTACTGGCCATCGTGGGCTATCTGATGGTCCCAAAAGCAGCCGATATGCTTATCGACGGCTCGGGCGTGGGCCGCGCCGCTACCTCGTTTATCACCACCACCACGGTGGGGGCGGCCGGTATTGCCGGGGCCACGGGCGGAGCAGGCCTGCGCACCGGGGCCGATGGCTTAGGAGCTGCTGTCGGCGCGGGGCAGGGCCTAGCCGGCATGGGCAGTGGCAGCAACGCCACGCGGGGCGAATCCTTCGGGCACCGGGCAGGCACAGCGGTGCGCGAGCGCATCAACCGCCTGCGCGGCTAGCCGGAGCGGCCTACTATTCTTCCACTTATCCATTACGTCATGTTCGCGTCCCTCAAAACCATCGACTCGGCTTTTCAGCAGGTCAAAACGCTGGCGCTGCTCTTCATCGTCGCGGTGCTGGTGTTGGCTGGCACCATTGCCTACTTCGCGTTTCAGTCCACCAACGCGGCCGCCAACCGCATCTACGTGCTGGAGGGCGGGCAACTGCTTACGGCCGGAGCGCAGGATGCGCGGGCCAACCGGCCGGTGGAAGCCCGCAGCCATGTAACGCGCTTTCACGAGCTGTTTTTCACCCTTGACCCCGACCAGAAGGCCATCGACAGCAACGTCAACAAGGCACTGTACCTGGCCGACAATTCAGCCAAGCGGCAGTATGAGAACTTCAAAGAGAAGGGCTTCTACAATGATTTGATTGCCGCCAACATCAGCCTGGAAATGACCGTGGACAGCGTCGTGGTCACCAACTCGCGGCCGATGGTAGCCCGCTGCTACGGGCACCAACGGGTCATCCGGGCCACCTCGGTTACGAACCGCAACTTCCTCTCAGAATGCTCGCTGCGCGACGTTACTCGCTCGGAAAACAACCCCACGGCTTTCTGATGGAGAACTGGCGGGTACTGAAGAACGAGGATTTGAACACCCAGCCCCGCTAATCTGCTCCCATGGAAACCAAACCGCACGACGCGCAATTTCTTCGCACCCGCAAGATGGCTACCTTCCTGCCGGTGGTGGGCGTGCCTTTTCTGGCCGTGTTGTTCTATCTGGGCGGAGGTGGCAAGGGCACGCCGGCCGCAGCGCAGAGCACCGAATCCGGGTTCAACACCAACCTACCCAAGGCGGAAAAAGCCACCATCACCACCAGCAAGCTAGAAGCCTACGCCAGCCCGGTGGATTCGATGCGGAACCGGGGCTTGGTCGATGCCAAGCTGGATACGGCGAAAGGCACCGGGCTGTCCTACGGCATTGGAGCCGATGGGAAAGCCGGGCCCAGTGGCTCGGTGGATAAATCGGTGGCCGCCGCCCAGCAGCAGCTGATTGCTGCCCAGCAGGCCCAACTCAATGGCGGGGCCAATACCACCGCTGCACCGGCCGCCCAACCCGGAGCCCTCACGCCGCAGGAACAAATGGAGCTGATGCGCACGCAGCACGAACGCGACCTGGCCGAGCAAAAGGCGCAGCTGCAAATGGCCGCGATGCTGGCCCAGTCGAACAGCGCCGGTGGGGGCGGGGCGGCTCCTCGGGCGGTGGCCGTAGCCCCTAAAAAGAAGAAGCCCAGTACCCGGCTGCGCGCCGTGGATGATGATGCCGTAGTATCGCGCCTGGGCTCCAATGGGCCGGGACGCAAGCGCACGGCTTCCTTCCAGGGCTTTGATGCTGAAACCGGTACGGGCGGCGATGGCAACACGCTGCCGGCCGTCATTCACGAATCGCAGGAAGTCGTCAGCGGCTCGCTGGTGAAGATGCGGCTAACCGAGTCGGCCGTCATCAACGGCCACTCTCTGCCTGCCAACACCTTCATCTACGGCAAGTGCAGCCTGGCCGGTGAGCGGCTAAGTATTGCTATCGAAACGCTGAAATCGGGCAACAGCGTGTTTCCGGCGGCGCTGGAAGTGTATGACGTGGACGGGCTGGAAGGCCTGCACATTCCCGGGGCCATCACCCGCGATGCCGCGAAGCAGGCCGGCGCGGAGAGCTTAGGCGCGGCCGATATGATGACCATGAGTGCTAACCCCGCGACCGCCGCAGCGGGCGTGGCCGTGAGCGCCGTGAAGGGCATTGGCCAGAAGAAAATACGCTTGGTCAAGGTCCGCCTGAAGGCTGGCTACAACGTGATGCTCAAAGTAGACAAAGACTAACGACTCCTTCCCATGAAAACCACCCTATTCGCTACCAGTGCCCTTTTACTTGGCTTGGCGGCTGCCCCGGTGCGGGCCCAGACCTCGGCCGCCCGGATGCTGCAATACTCGGAAGCCAACAAGCTGCCGACCTATCCGCTCTACATCAGCGACCAGAAAACGACCCACCTGGTATTTCCTTTTCCGGTCACCTACGTCGACCTGGGTAGTTCGGGCCTGATTGCGGCCAAGGCTACCGGCGCGGAAAACATCGTGCGCGTGAAAGCGGCTTCGGCCGGATTCCCCGAGTCGAATATGACGGTGCTCACCTCGGATGGAAAGCTGTACTCCTTCGTGGTGAACTACCAGCACGACCCTAAGGTGCTCAGCCTCGACCTGGGCGCGGCTGGGTCTGCCTCGTCGGCGCAGGGGGAAGCCATCCTGTCGAACTCACCCATCCCGCAAGGGAATCTGGACGCTTACTCCCGGCAGGCGCTGGCAGCAGGCGGTGTTTCGGCCAGCGAGAGTGCCAATCAACTCAGTGTGCGTGCCGGCAACGTGGGCTATAAGCAGGAAACCCTGTTTTTTCCGCTGCACATCGCCAACAAGTCGAACGTGACTTACGACGTGGACTTCGTCAAATTCTACATTCAGGACAAGCAGGTGGCCAAGCGCACGGCCGAGCAGGCCTTGGAAATCACGCCCATTTACGTCTTCAATGGGGGGCTGAAAAAGATTGATGCCAAAGGCAAACTCGAACAGGTCTACATCTTCAAAAAATTCACCATCCCCGAGCAGAAGCAACTCATCATCGAGGTGTACGAGAAGGGCGGCGGGCGCAACGTCAAGCTCAAGCTCGCCAACGCCGACCTGCTGAAAGCCCGCACGTTCAGGTAGCATTTGGCTCATTACCGATGCGGACCACCAGCTCATAAACGTCCAAAAAGGAACACCGCGCCTTCATCCGCCGTTTAGAAGCAGACCAAGGGCATTCGTTTTCCTGCTGAAACAGCGGTGAGGCAGGTTCCCTTCCACTATTTGCACTTCTATGTCAGACTACCAGAGAGGACTCGACGAAGGCCGCAACGAGCAGTACTCCTACCAAGCCTCGCGGCAGGTGGGGCAAGGACTTGGCAAGCTGATTGGCTGGGTGTTGATAGCGGGGACCCGCCTGGCGGTGGAAGTATTACTGGCGGCTCCGTTTCTGATGCTGGGTTTCGTTGTGATGGCTCCAATGGATTTTCTCGGGCCTACGCTTGGCGCAATCCGCTTGCTGGGAATCGGTGCCCTGGCCTACTTATTTTATGCCGGCCTCTATTGGTTGAAAGGAGTCGTGATTGCCCTGCATCGCCGCGAGGGCTGGCTGTGGCTATTGCCGTTTTCGGTGTGCGTGGCGGTTGCGTGCCTGCTGCCCGGCTGGCTGGTCCGACTATTCGTCATCAGTTCGTTTCCTACAGCCAGCGCAGTGTGGGGCTGGGGCCTCGGGGCAGCCTTTGCCCTGTTTGCCTATGGACGCTACCGCTTTACCGAAGACGTTGCCCCCAACCTTGCGCTGTGGTCTTACCGCCGGGGCTACCACTGGGCGTTTCGCTAATATGTACAGCTGATTTCTTTCACACCAGACTATCGCAATTTCGGCCCCCGGCGCTTCGGCGCGGGGGCTTTTTGTTGGGTAGGCGTTGCCGTACCCGGTGGCACAACTGCCCCTTTGGGTTCCGTCGGCATCATTACTTGCTGCGGAGCCACGCGCTGCGGCTGATGCAGCTTCACGGCCTGCTCGGTGGCTTGGGTGAAGCGCTGCAGGATGGCTTTATCACTAAATTGGGGCTTGGCCGAGCGGGCAATAACGAGGTAGGCACTCTTCAGCTCATCCAGCGTGGCCTGCTCCGTTAGCGCCGCCGGCCGGGCCATAATGGCGGCCTGCACGTAGTTCATCACCGGCGAGGTCAGCACCGCCCCATTGGGCGCCTTCAGTGCAGCCCCGGTTTCTTCCGCGTGGCGAATCCCCACCCGCTGGCTGCTGGCCTTCAGCTCGCGCAGCGCCTCGATACGCGCTACTTCCAGCGTGGGTGCCTCCAAGGGCTGTGCCTGGCTGGGCAGGCGGGCCAGCAGGCCGGCGGCTCCGGGCAGCGGCGTGGTCGCCGCGTCGAGTAGGTAGCGCAGGCGGGTCTGGTTCTCGTGCTGATTGGCGGAAACGCCCACCACACCGGTGTCCCGCGCCAGGTTGAAATCCCGGTAGACTTTTTCAAAGCTGATGCGGTAGCCGGCCTGGTGGCCCAGCTGCATCAGCACCGCCTGCATAATGCGGCCGTTGCCTTCCCGAAATGGATGGACGTGGTTGAAGTGGTCGAGGTAGTAGGCGGCCCGCTCCACGAACTGCGGCTTGGGCAGGCCTTTCAGATTGTTTTCGGCCGTGAGCTGTTCCGCCAGCGCTTCCACGTCGGCACCGACGCGGCGGTGGTTGGCATAGGTCATCAGGTGGTCGGCCTGCACATTGGGGGCCGGCTTGTAGCCTTGAAAAGCTCGGTCCTGGCGGGTTTCGCCGGCCCACGGGTACACATCCTGAAACAGATACCGGTGCATGGCGCGCAGGTACTGCTCGTCAAACCGCAATGGGGTAGGTGGAATGGGATAAGCCGGACCCACGATGGCCTCATCGACCGGCCGGGGGGTAGCCAGCCCCACCTGCGCCCGGATGAGCATCAGGCGCTTGATGGACAGGTCAGCTTCGAGGCGGTCGAGCTGCACCTCGCTGGTGGCGCGCACATTATTGTAGAGCAACCCATCGGCGGGGTTGGCAAAGAGGTCGGCCATAAGGTGGTAAGTACCAGGGCAAGCCTAGCAAAAAGCCCGGCAACGCGCCAGGCTTTGCGGAGAATACAAAATGCAGCAGCGCCAGCTGATTAGGCCAGGCTCACGATGCGCTCTTCGAATTGCAGATAGGGTTCGTAGGGTTGGGCCGGCTCCACGAGCGGGCCTTCGCCCTGCACGTACTTGGCGTGCGGGTCCGGGCCGGGCGCGGGACCATACTCGGCATCGAGCACAGCGGCCAGCTGCTCCAGGTCAATCTGCCCAGCAATGTAGCGGTTCTGCAGCTCGACCAGTTGCGCCGAGGGTGGCTGGCTCTGGCTCAGCGACACGCCCACCGCAAACTTTACCACGTCACGGCGCTGCTGCTCGGTGCGCTCGTTTTCGGAGAAATACGGAGTCTTTTCCATCGATACAAGATACGTAGAATTGGCGATAAGGGCGGTCCTGAGCGGTTAATCGGTCCCGGTTGCTTAGCCTGAACAAGAGGGGAAAATGCGTGGCTTTCTCCCTCAACAACAACTCAGCCGACTTAATTGCTCTGACCTACCGGATAGTAGCCTTCCAACTGCGCGATTACTTCGGCCAAGCTCAACTCGCCTTTAATGTAGCGCTGGCTCAACTGCTCGGCAAAGGGGCTCAACTTGCGGCCCTGCGTCGCATTCAACGCGGCGACCCGGTCCGCCAGCGCCTGGCGCTGCTCCTGAGTTGCCTCTTTGGGACTGAATTTCGGGTTGATGACCATGCTATTTTGCCCGATTTAGTAGCTTTTCAAGCAGCCAAGATTACCAAGAGCTTGTGCCACCGCTCAGGAATTAATCTGCTGAGCAGTCTGTACATCGGCCAGGGCCGCGTCCAGTACCGTCTGTACGGGCACGGCCAGCAACTCGGCCACCCGGAGCGCCTCGGCCACGGTCAGGCTGGATGGGTCGGCTTCGCGCTGCTTGATAGTGCGGTAAGTCATTTGCAGGTGTTCCTGCAGCTCGCGCTCGGTGAAGGAGAAACGGCCGTGGCGCAGCAGGTGGCTGAACTGCTGGCCCGCCGGCCGGGCAGCACCGGGCGGAGCCGAGGGAGGGGAGGGGGTTTTCATGCAAGCAGTATAACGCTTCCCGGCATTACGGGAGAAGGAGCAGGGCGATACTCCACTTACCCGGTCACGTGCCAGCGGACGGTAGCCCGCCCGCTGGCATCGGTGCTCAGGCCGCAAGCTGCAGTTGCATTTGGGTACCGGGCGCGGCCAGCGGCTCTGCCTCGGGCACTAGGGGGTGGGTCTTCGCGGTGGCGGCTTTGTCCTGGCGGGCGCGATAGGCGGTCATCTCAGGGCCGGGCAGCCACTGCTTGCCGGCGCAGGCCCGAAGGTTGAACTCCTGCCAGAGAAATTCCTCGCGGAAAATCAGGTGCACCGTGCCCTTCTTAAAGGCCCGGATTTCAAAGAACCGGCTGTAGACCGTGTACACGCCGTTCGGGTTGGGGTTCTGATTGCCGTAGCGGTCAAGGGCGGTATCGATGCCCACGCAGGTATCGTAGTTCTCACCCGTCAGGTAGCACATCACCCGGTCGATGTCGGCGTAGTCGTCGCGGCGGCTCCAGTTCACCCGAAAGCCCTTGCCGGAGAAGCTTTCTTCCACCGCGTAGGGCAGAATCACCTTGCGGTTCACTTTCCATTGCGAGTTGGTTACCCAGCCCTCGACGTGCAGGCGGTTTTCCTTGTGGTACTTGGTAAAGGTGTCGAATACCGATTCCACGGCCTGTTCCATGATGGTTTCGCGGTTGTCGAGCACCAGCGCCACCAACTCAGCTACGGCCTCGTGAGTGAACTCCTGGTAGCCTTGGGCCTTGCTGAAGGCCGCGAAGTTGCGGCGCACGTCAGCCGTCATCAGCTTCTGAATGTTCACCTTATCGAGTACCAGCCCCCAGATTTGCTGGTTCATATCGTCGGCGAAGTTGTTGTAGCTCGTGCGCAGGCTGCCGCGCTCCAAGCTGGCCTCGGCCAGTTTAAGCACGTCCTGATAGTCGTTGCGCAACAGGCTTTTGGCGTAGAACTTCATCCCTTCGCGGGCCTGCAAATAGGCGGCGTACTGCGCTTTCAGGCCCTCATATTCGGCCGCCATGTTGCCGATAACGTCGCGGGTGGCCACGGCATTAGCGAAGAGGTTTTCGTTTAGCTCCGGCCCCCGGCGGCCCCGGCTGCTGAACTCAAACGTGAGGCGGTCGGCCTTGGCGGGCTTGTGCAGCCGGACCAAGCTAACCCCTACGTTGGTGGGGCGCTCGGCCTCGGCAAACACAGCCCCCAGCTCCTCACTGGTGCCGTGGTCCTCGATGAGGCGGGCCAGCAGCTGCCGGGTTTCGGTGTAGGGGTTGGCCAGCGTTTCGGTGTTGAGCAGGCATACTACGTCGCCGCCGGCAGCTACCACGTCCCAGGCCTTGAGCAAATGTCGGTCGCCGTTGGAAAATGGCGGGTTCATAATAATGAGGTCGAAAAAATGGTCGCCCCGGTAGTTCAGAAAGTCGTTGGCAATGACCTTGTAACCCTTGTCATGCAGCACGGCGCGCAGCTCGGGGTCGGCCTCACAGCAATACACGTTTTGCTTGCCGCTGCGGCTATGGTAATCCTCCCGGTCCAGCCAGGCCGTCAGCTCGTCCACGATGGCCCCGCTGCCGGCGCTGGGCTCCAGAATGGTAAGCTTGCGCAAAGCCGCGGCGGCCGGATTGTAGCGGCGGTACCGGTCGCCGCTCTCGGCTTCGTCGCCGGTAGGAGCGGGATTGAAAAACGGTTCGAGCATGCGCTGAATAACGGCGGCCGGGGTAGGAAAGAATTCAGGATTAAGCATGACGTCTGACGGGGCTAAAATGATAGTGAACAACCACTTGCTTATCCTATTAAACGCCATTTCAAATGTTTTTGTTGCTAAAAAGACAACAATATTTCACTAAAATCAACTGTCCGCTTTGGCCGCTTAAACCCTTCTTCCCCTTTGTTCCATATTGATTTTGCCAGCGGCACGCTGGCTCAAACACTGCGCTGGCGGTACCGGCCCTTGCCGGTTCGGCCAGCAGCCATTAAACAAGGAGGAAGGCCCGGCCCAGGCAGCGGCGCTTACTCGGGGGCGGGGCTAGGCCTTCCGTCGCGACCAGCGGGAGCAGAGGAGAGCCGGCCCCGCCCCCGAGTAAGCGCCGCTGCCTGGGCCGGGCCGGTGGGAGGATTTTTTTGCGAGAAGGATAGGAAGGGCGCGACCAACGGGAGCGGTGAATAGCACGGCAGCGCAGCGAACTCCTGCATAGCCTGGCCCAATGGGCTCGCGCCGCCAGCAATACCTTAAAACAGCTCGTTTTCCGCCCAGGAAGAAATATTTTAGCTATGTCGTAAACTTACGTCATTCTATGTCGTATATTTGCGACATACTTCCGACTTTGCTCCTGACTGCTATGTCTTCCAACGCGGATACCTTGATTCATCCCCTGCTGCGCGTGGTGCTCGAACGGGTACTGCGCACCGAATGCCTCGTCCTAGAAGGCCTGCGGCTCCAGACCCAGAGCTACAACGGCCAACCCGGCGGCGGCGGCGAGCAGCGGTTGAAAGCTGCCGAACAGCGCGCCTACCAGCGGGCCGAAATCCTGCTCACCCAACTGCTGGCCGCGACGGCAGCCACGCCAGCATCCATTCCCAACGCACTCCCCGATTCCTCCTCATGACCTACGCTAAAACCGCCGCCTTCACCGAAGAGCAGCAGCACCTAGCCCGCGTGGCCAAGGCCCTGGCCCACCCGGCGCGAGTGGCCATCATCCAGTTCCTGGCCAGCAAAAAGACCTGCATCTCCGGCGACATCGCCGCCGAGCTGCCGCTCTCGCGCACCACGGTGTTCCAGCACCTGCAAGAGCTAAAGGCGCTGGATTTGATACGCGGCGAAATCGACGGGCTCACCGTCTGCTACTGCCTCAATACCGAGCTGCTGCAACAGGTACATCAGCAGTTCACCGCCTTTTTCATCGAGGCCACGAGCGGCGCCGCTTGCGGCCCCGATGATGCCTGCGCCTGCTAACCATCCTCCCTCTAACTCTCCCCTTTTTACGAAGCAACGCCATGAAAATCTCTGAAATCAAAAAGGCCCTGACCGAAGTGGACGCCATCAACTTCCGCCTGCCCACGGGCGAGTACCTGCCTTCCCATTTCCACGTCACGGAAGTGGGCTTGGTGAGCAAGCATTTCATCGACTGCGGCGGCGTGGAGCGCCAGGAAACCGTGGCCAACTTTCAGCTCTGGGAGGCCGGTGACTACGACCACCGCCTAGCTCCCCAGAAATTCCTGCACATCCTGAAGCTCTCGGAGAAAATCTTGGGACAGGAAGACTTGGACATTGAAGTAGAGTATCAGCAGGCCACCATCGGCAAGTTCGGCCTGACCTTCGACGGCACCGATTTCGTGCTCATGCCCAAGCAAACCGCCTGCCTGGCCCAGGATGCCTGCGGCATTCCGGCGGCCCAGCAGTTCGCGCTGCCCCAGCTGCAAACGGCCGGCGGCTGCACGCCGGGCGGCGGGTGCTGCTAAAATGACCACGCGGCGCGGCCCTCCCGGGTCGCGCCGCGTGACTTATCCCCCAATCCATTCCGCCCGATTTCGATGACAATTGCCTTTTTCTCCGACGTGCACGGCAATCTGCCGGCCTTGGAAGCGGTGCTGGCCGATATGGAGCAGCGCCGGCCCGACATGATTTTCTGCCTGGGCGATTTGGTGGGCTACGCGCCCTGGCCCAACGAAGTGGTTAACGAGGTGCGCCGCCGCGGCATCCCCACATTGGCCGGTAACTACGACCAGGGCATCGGGCTGGCCAGCAGCAACTGCGGCTGCGCTTACAAAACCGACACCGAAAAGGACCTGGGCGCGCAAAGCATTGCCTATACCAACCATATCATGGGCGACGAGGAGCGGCGCTACCTGCGCCTGCTGCCCAAACACATGCGGCTGGAGTTTCAGGAGGAGCCCTGCACCCTGAACCTGCTGATGGTGCACGGCTCGCCGCGCAAAATTAATGAGTACCTGTTTGAAGACCGGCCCGAGGCCAGCTTTCTGCGGGTGTTGGCCGAGGCCAACGCCGATATTATGCTATTCGGGCATACTCACAAGCCCTACCACCGCACCTTCGCCTACGAAGTGGAAGGCGAAACCCGCTACCGCCACGCCCTCAACATCGGCTCGGTGGGCAAGCCCAAGGACGGTGACCCACGCGCGGCTTACCAGTTGCTGCACCTCGACGAAAACACGAAGCTCACGGACCCTGGCAGCGTGCGCTCGGAACTTATTCGGGTCGAATACGACGTGGAGAAAGCCGCCCAGGCCGTGGAGGCCTCCCCGCTGCCGAACGAATACGCCGACATGCTGCGCAAAGCCTATTAAGCTACCAACCCGATGACCATTCAACCACTCGCGGAAACCCACTGGCCCGCCGTGCGTGCCATCTACGAGCAAGGCATTGCCACGGGCAACGCCACGTTTGAAACGCAGGCCCCCGAATGGGAGGCCTGGGACCGGGCGCACCTGGCCCACAGCCGCCTGGTCGCCGTCGATGACTCCGGCATGGTGCTGGGCTGGGCTGCGCTCTCGCCGGTGTCGAGCCGCTGCGTGTACGGCGGGGTGGCCGAACTCAGCATCTACATCGCCACTGACGCCCGGGGGCAGGGCGTGGGCCGGCAGCTGCTGCAGGCCTTGATTGCGGACTCGGAGGCCCACGGCATCTGGACGCTGCAAGCCGGCACCTTCGAGGAAAACCGCGCCAGCATTGGCCTGCATACGCAGGCGGGTTTTCGCGTCATCGGCCACCGCGAACGGATTGGCCAGCACCACGGCGTGTGGCGCAATACGGTGCAGATGGAGCGGCGCAGCTCCTCCGTCGGGGTCGCTTAATTCACTATTTTCTATGACAACCCTGAATCAACCCCTGCCCGCCGCCCCGGCCCCCGCCGCGCTGGCTGAAAAGAAACTTTCGGGCCTCGACCGGGGCCTCACGCTCTGGATATTCCTGGCCATGGCGCTGGGCGTCGGCCTGGGCTACTTTGTGCCCGGCATCAACGGGGCCATCAACTACTTCTCAGTGGGCACGGTGAACGTGCCGCTGGCCATCGGCCTGATTCTGATGATGTACCCGCCGCTGGCTAAGGTCAAGTACGAGCAGCTGCCCACGGTCTTCAAAAACACGCGCATCATCGGCCTCTCCCTGTTCCTAAACTGGATTCTGGGCCCCCTGCTCATGTTTTTCCTAGCCATCTGGCTGCTGCCCGACAAGCCCGAATACATGATGGGCCTGATTCTCATCGGCATCGCCCGCTGCATTGCCATGGTGTTCGTGTGGAACGACCTGGCCGATGGCAGCCGCGAATACGCCGCCGGGCTGGTGGCGCTCAACTCCATCTTTCAGGTGCTGTTCTACTCGGTGCTGGCCTGGCTGTTCATCACCGTGCTACCGCCTTATTTCGGCCTGAAGGGCTACGCGGTGAACATCGGCATCTGGGACATTGCCCGGAGCGTGCTCGTGTACCTGGGCATTCCGTTCGCGGCGGGGTTTCTCTCGCGCACCATCCTGCGCCGGCTGAAAGGCGACGCATGGTACGAGAACGTCTACATCCCGGCCATCAGCCCCATTACGCTGGTGGCGCTGCTGCTCACCATCGTGGTCATGTTCAGCCTCAAGGGCGAAACCATCGTGCAGGTGCCGCTCGATGTGCTGCGCATCGCCCTGCCGCTGGCCCTGTACTTCGGCATCATGTTCGTGCTCAGCTTCGCGGCCGGCAAGTACCTAGGGGCCGACTACGCCGAGAATGCCAGCATTGCTTTCACGGCCACTGGCAACAACTTCGAGCTGGCCATCGCCGTGGCCATCGGGGTATTCGGGCTGAACTCGGGCCAAGCCTTCGCCGGCGTTATCGGCCCGCTGATTGAGGTGCCGGCGCTGATTGCGCTGGTTAACCTGGCCTTCTGGTTCCGCCGCCGCTGGTACGGCGGCAAAACGGTGGCTTCGGCCGCGTAACTCTTCCCCTCTTCCTCCTGCTTTTTTCCCTGCTCATGTCTGATAAGAAAAACGTGCTGGTGCTCTGCACCGGCAACTCCTGCCGCAGCCAGCTGCTGCACGGCTACCTCGCCCAAGAGCTAGGCGAGCGGGCTGCTGTCTACAGCGCCGGCGTCGAAGTGCACGGCCTCAACCCCCGCGCCGTGCGCGTGATGGCCGAGGACGGGGTGGACATCTCGCATCACACCAGCAACCACGTCGATGAGTACGCGGCCGTGCCGTTCGACTACGTCATCACCGTGTGCGACCATGCCAACGAGGTGTGTCCGGTGTTTCCGTCTACCGCCAAGAAGCTGCACCACAACTTTCCCGACCCGGCTAAGGCCACGGGCAGCGAGGAAGAAATCATGAACCAGTTCCAGAGCGTGCGCGACCAGGTGAAAGCCTATGCCCACGACTTCGTGCAGGCGCAATTCAAGACAACTCAAAGCATCTGAATAATAGGTGTTTATGCTAGTGAATCCTTACGCGGAATTCTTCGTTCAAACTCACCGTTGAGGTAAAGAGAGTTTTTCCCTCTCGCCCTGCTATATGGCAACGAACAAACCGGCCGGCGACGGCCACCGCAACGGCGCAGTGCGCGACCGTTCGCAAGTTTTCAACCCCGTCACGGAGCAATACGTGAAGCGGAACACCACCAACGGCCAGTTCATGGACGTGAAGCAAGATGGTACGCCCTTCAAAGGCGTGCGAAAAGAGAAGGGAGGCAAATAGCACTACTTCTACTCTGTCTTTTGTCAGTAAAAAGGCGGCTCCGAAATTGGAGTCGCTTTTTTATTTTAATTGTTGCCCACCACTGATGCAGGTATCACGCCGACACCACTACATTCCCCAATTCCTCATTAAGAATTTCGCGGATGCGGATGGAATGCTCTACTTGCTTGATAAGCAGACGGGTAGAATAGCCAAGCAGCGGCAAAGCCCAAAGGCTATATTGTTTGAGATGGACCGGAATACGGTTCTCTTCCACGGCCAGCCCAAAGACCATCTGGAGGCCTTGTATGCAGCTTTGGATGACAAGGCCGCCGCCGATTTGCAAAATGTCCTTCTCTCCCGAAAAGCTTCTCTCGAAGAAGTGGTGAGCATTGTTGCGCTGGCCAGCTCCCTTAAATGGCGCATACCGGCGAGCGACCCGCAGTTTGGCCGACTGAAAGAGGAGTTGAGCCTGGCCGACTTAAAAGCTGAAATCCGGCCCATCGACCAAGCTAACCCAGTCGACCTGAATGCGCTGAACCAGTTGGTGGATTCGGATGCTATCAAAGAGGCCAAGCGAATATTGTTGCCTCTGCTGCCGTTGTTTGACGAGAACAAGCTTACCGACATTCACGCCAGCTGGTTTATTCACTCGCAGCCCGATGAACGGTTTCCCTCCGTGATTGGAGACTGCCCCGTGCTGGAAAGGCCCAATGCTGACTATAGCAAATTAGAAGACTTCATCTTTCCGCTAAGCGCTACCGACACGTTTATTTACAAGCACGGGGCCCAGAAGCGGATTAAAAGCCCAATTTTCACTATCCAGAAGGACCTGGCTACCCTTCACTATTCCACGCGTTACGTTGCCTGCATGAGCAAAACGCACTTGGAAACCATCATGCAGATGTACAGTGTGATGCAAGCTCAAAACCAAGTAGAAAAGCTCACTGAGCTCTTATTTGACTTTATCGCCTAATTCCTTTAGCGACATTCGAAACCCTGAGCAATTATCAGCCAAGTTTACTCCCCACGTTTCGCGCAATCTTCAACAGGGTGCGGTTAACTACCCACGCCACCGCCAAGCTCTTCTAAAGCCCTTAGCCTCGGCATCCGCTACCGTCAAGGCATAAAACTCGCCTGCTTTATCCAGCTTGGTTCGGTCATACATCTGGTCAAATGGCAGGTGATAAATCCGTTCACCCGTTGCCGGACTGATGTGGCATTTTATCATCGGAAAAGCGCCCAGCCTGACCTGCTCCCGCACCTGGATGCCCAAAGCTTGGGCAAACTTGCGGGCCGTATCCGACAAATCAGTGGAGGTGCAAAACACCCCCAGAATGTTACTGGCGGAAAGTAACTGCGGAAAAAGGTGAAGCTGCTGCTCAGCTAACTTTTTCTGCGCTGAGTCCAGGTAGAATTTGACGGTGGTACCAAACAGCTGGTTGATATGCTTCTCGTGGATGAGCTTGTGCTTGCTCCAGTACTTGCACTGCACGATTAGGGTGTTGCCGTCTTTACGACAGATTAAGTCTCTTCCCAAGTCTTCCTTGCCATTCTCAATCCCAAAATAGGTTACGGTATAGCCTTCGCACTCATACAAATACCCCACAAAGCGCTCGTAGTCACGGCCCAACTGGTAAGGGCTTTTCCGGCCCTGCATATATCGCTCCAAGGCCCGCTGGTTCCGCTCGGTCGTGGAGAGACTGCTATATTCTCCAGCCGTCAGAAAAACACTCACTGGGTCGGCCTCCTGCGGTGCTTGCTCGCCATACGTATCCTTTATTTCCAGGAGCGCCTCCTCCATTTCTCCTTCGCGAAACTCCGTCAGAAATGGAAACAGGCCTTCGTACTGGTTGATAACGTATTGCAGGTGTTTCAACTGAGCAGCCAGAATACGTTTCTCTTTCCCTACCTCGCGCACTGCCTGGGCAGAGGACTTGGCCGGCCGGGGCTTAAAGGCCAAATAGTCAGCAACCTGATTGTTGTTAAGCAAGACCAGGTCCGCAATTGCACCAGCCAGCCAAGGAAAGCTTTTGCTTTTCTCGGTTAACACTTTTTCCAATCGAGCCACATCAGCGGCCCGCTTGTCGAGTATTTTCTCCCGGACGTTTAACTCGGAATTCCTGGTTTGGTAATCCTTGTAAAGACTACTCTTTTCCTGCGCCAGCTGCTTATCAAGCCGGTTTTTTCGAATTACTAATAGCCCCAATCCGACCAGAAATCCGAGCAACACCAACCATAGATACAGATACTCGGCCATAAAAAGTCAAGCCAACTCTTAATATTCTACTAAAGTACAGACACGGTCCCTCACACCGAGCGCGCAATTTTCAGCATGGCCGCCGGCGAATCACCAAACTTGCATAGCGCCTCGCAGTGCTGGCGCAGCTCCGAAAACAGAATGTAGCGGATGGTCGCGCCGGCGGCCCGGATGGCCGGCCGCGAGAGCTGGGCCTGCACTTCCTTCTCGCGGGCATCGGGCACCACAAGATAGAGCGCCGTCTCGTGCTCGGGCATGGAGAACGCCAAGTCCGTCAGGCGCAGGATGCCGCTGTAGATGCTGGTGCTTTTCTCCACCTCAAAGGCCGCTACCACGCGGTTGGTGCCGGGAGCGAACCACACGATGTCGATGAGGCGGATGGTGCTGGCCACCTCGGCCGGCACGGGCAGTTCGGGGTGCTGGTCGAGGCAGAGAAAGGAGAGCTTCTGGCCGCCGCAAAGACGGTTGCGGTCGTTGATGGCCGTGGTCACGTCGCAGCCCAGGGCCTTGCCCACACGCAGCAGGTGGTGCTGCATCTCGGTGTGCTGGTTTTCCTCCTGCGCCTCGGATTGCACCTCCTTGTGGCGCTTTTGGGCCTGCTGCTGGTACTTGTCGCGGTCCTCGTCGGTGGCAAACTGCTGGTCGCCGGCAATCATCTTCTTCACGCCCACGTCGAAAAGCAGCCCGCTCAGCGCGCCGTAGTCGAGGCTCAGGTGCTGGCGGTGCTCCTGATTAAGGTCGCGCAGCCGGTCGCGCATCCGCAGGTACTCGGACCAGGAGCCCAGCTTGATTTTCTCCCCAAATAGGGCGTTGAAGCCGTTGACGATGGCCGTGTTGCAGGGCGGCATCAGCGTGGGGTGCAGGAAGTAGAGGATACTGGCCACGGCCGGCCCCAGCCCCTTGATTTTGCGGCAGTCCAGAATGTCGATTTCGCGCAGCAGCTGCTGCTCGGTGGTAGCCGCCAGGCAGCTTTCCAAGAATTGGCCGAACGCCCGCTTGTTGTCCTCGTGCTCGTAGATGTCGGGGATGCGCAGCTTGGGCTTCCAGTAGAAGGGGTGCGCCGCGCCCTGGAACACCTGCTTTTGCTCGCTGATAACGCTGAGCACAAATTCAAGCGAAGTGCCCTTGAAATCGTTGCCGAAGCTGCCCGCCTTGATGTCCTTGACCACCTGCTGCACCCCGCGCCGAATGGAGCGGAAGGCCTTCAGGCGCTCCTCGTTATTGATGAACCAGGTGTTGTAAACGGACTCGGAATCAGCTTTGTATTGCTGAATAAGGGGCGGTAGCGCGGCAGACATATAATGGGGCGGGATAATTGGAATCACGAAGATGCGCAGAACCCCGGGGTCCGCAAGCCGCCGCACCCAAAATCCGTCGTCCGGGTTGCCGTTGCGGGCTAATGCGTCATCCCAGGCATGGCCATTTCCGGCTTGCTCATCGGCTGGCCGGGCCGCATAGCGAGGTCCCCGTACCGGGCCGCTACGTAGTAGCCCGCTGCCAGCATGAGCAGGGTAAGCACCGTTACCAGGGCTTTGCGCCCGGCCGATACCTGGCCGTCGCCCTCCATGCGCATTCCTGGCATGGGGTGGCCGGCGGGCGAACTGGGCGCTATTGGGGGCATGGCGTGCGTCATGCCGGCCATGACCATCCCGGCGTGCTGATGTTCTGCGTCAACCGGGGCCCCGCCCTTGCCCAGAGCCCGCTCGGTGCCCATGCCGTGCTTGAGCTGGTGTTTGACCAGCCACCAGTTGACGGGATAGGCCACCACGACGCCCACGAGCGTGGCGGCCGACATCGAGGCCCAGAACCAGGGCGAGGTGGCTTCCATCGCCCGCATGTCGCGGGTCATGAGTAGTACCATCGTGGGCAGCATGCCGGCCATCATGGCGTTCATCGACATCCACTCCGGCAGAAACGAGCTGCGCACGGCCTGCCCGTAGCTCATGCTCATCATGTCCTTCATAAACAGGGCCTGAAAGATGAAAAGCCCGAAAAAGAAGCCGGCGGCGTACTCAATCCAGATATCGGTGCCCATGTTCAAACCAAAGTAGCCAGTGATGGCGGCGGCCACGATGATACCGGTGGCGTCGCCGGCGGCGCAGTGAATCGTCGAGCCCACGGCCTGCTTCCAGAGCGGGGCCACGAACGTCTCATGGGTGCCGGGCGAGGGCTCGCGGCACGAAAACCAGTACACCAGCAGCCCTACCGGCCCAGTGTAGAGGGTGACCAGCACCCAGCCCCACTTCATAACTTTCATTTCCGGGGTGCTGGTAAACAAGTCCCAGGCGACGTAGGCCACGGATAACAGTGTGAGGCCGAACCAGACCCACAGCAGCCATTCCGGAGCCCAGGGAGTATTGTGCATTTCCATTGGGTGAGGGGATAACTTAAAAAGCAGCAGGCCATGTAGCCTGCTGCTTTTTAGTTGAAGGGGAGGATGAGATTAGTAGCCTTTGTTGGTCAGCAGCCACTCCTGCATCTCCTTTATTTCCATCATTTGCTCGTCAATTATCTGCCGCGCCAAGGCTTTAGTTTCGGAATGACGGCCAAGGTCCAAATCCGCCTGCGACGTCTCGATGGCGCTCTGGTGGTGGTCCTGCATGAGTTGGGCAAAATCGCGGTCGGTATTGCCGGTGATAACGCGCAGGTCGTTGGCGCGCATCATCTTATCCATGGCCATCATCTGGCGCGTGTTAAACGCTGGCACGAGTGGCGTCTCCACCCGGTGCCCCGCCAGAAACGCGTTAAACTGTGTAATCTCGGCCTGTTGCGCGGCAATGATGCGGGTGGCAAGGTCCCGCATCTGGGTGTCCTTGCCATTTTTTAATTCCTCCTGGGCCATTGTAATGGCCCCCTGGTGGTGCATCACCATCATCATGGCGTAGTCCTGGTCGGGGTCCTGGGTTTTCATCATGGCATCCATCTTCTTCATCATGTCGTGCATGAGGGTCATCATGGTGTTCTGGTCGTGCGCCTGCACTTTCAGGCTATCCGAGTCGTCTTTGCTGCACGAGGAAACGAGGGTAATGGAAGCCAGCAAAATGGCCAGCAGGGGAAGGCGAAATAGCTTTTTCATAATATCAGGTCGTGGTGAAGTTTTCCTGATTTCTAAAACGGCCTGCTGTACCACTGGATTTACAAGATGCCTGCGCAGACTTGCATAATTTCTATCCTAAGCAGCCTATTCCATGGCATTTGGAGGCACTACTTTGGTTCGGCAACCTGCTTTCCATGACTTGGCTACCTTCGTGCAGCCGCCTTACATCAACTTATGGAACCTACTGACGAACAAAGCTTACTTGACGAAAAGATAAAGATTCTGTGGGAGTGGGGGCAGGGTGGCGGTTGGGCTACCCTCCGCGACGCTCAGCTAGTAAGGGAAATAACACAGGTGCGGGAAATGCCTGATGGCAGCGGCCATGTCAATCCTCAAACGCTGACTTCCCGGGTGCGCGCCCTAGCAAATGCACTCTACGGTAGTCAGCAACTACCGCCGTTGCTGCATCCCGAGCACCTATCTATGTACGGGTCTTTCGTTCAGAAGAACAATTACTTTGACCAACAGCGCATTGATACGCCGGCCGAGCTGGAAGCTCTCATTTCGGAGTTCACCCCCAAAACCGACCACCTGTTTCGGGGGATAAACGAAGCTAAGTTTATGCTGTATAGCTCGATGCAGCGGAACTGGATTCTGAATAAGCGCGAAACGAAGCCCACCGACCACCAACTGTTTTTAGAGCGGCTGATGGATAACGCCCGACTGTACTGCGGTGGCCTCCTGGCAAAGTACATTGAAACCAATGGGGGAGATGCTGGCAACGACGTGAGCGTGCTGAGCATTTTGCAGCATTACAGCTGCCCCACTCCCTTACTGGACTGGACCTATAGCTTTCCAGTGGCACTTTACTTTGCGGCGATGGGCGCCACCGATGCCCAGCCTACGCCCGCCCGGGAAATAGACAACTACGTGAGTGTATATTATATCGAGGAGCAAGGTTTTGCTCAGGCTGGCCTGCGGGAAATGGTGGCCATGAGTATTGAGGGCAACCTGCCCTTGATTAAGGAAGTGTTTCAGGCCAATGTGGAAGCGTTGAAAGAGCGTCGGGGCATTATGGCGAGCTTTTCGCCCACGTTTTCGGACGAGAACATGAACAACTTTGCCAACGACGATGCTGCCGCACTACGATGGGCCCGGGCCTCTTTTCCGGGGGGCGGGCTCACCAATTACTTCTGCCAGGTAAAACACCTCAAACGGATTCCCAATTCTTATTTCTCAGACCAGGGCGACGATTTTGTTCGTATCGGCTTGGAAAACAACCCCAACGTCATCAATCAAAAAGGTGTCTTTGCCTGGAACAGCTCATCTACCGAGCCCATGGAGTATGTGGTGCACGAACAGGTTATCCAAGACAACCCCGATGCCAACCACTTCTACTCGCACTGCTTTAACATTCACAAATCCCTACTCCCTCATTTGCGAGAACGTTTACCACAGCTGGGAATGACGGATGCCTTCGTTTTCCCGGAACAAGACCAACAGCACCTGCGCGAGGTAGTTTGGGCGATATTCGATAAGACAGCAGCCGAGTTTGCTTAAATCAGCGAGTCCAGACTGCGGCGGGCGTGGCTCGCGGGCCCCAGCCGCTGGAACTCGGTCGGGGTGAGGCCGGTCACCTGCCGGAACTGCCGCGAGAGGTGCGCCGGGCTACTGTAACCCAGCTGCTGGGCCACTTCGGCAATGGGCAGCTCGCCGTAGCCAATCAACTCCTTGGCGCGCTCCACCTTCTGGCGGATGATGAATTTCTCAATCGTGAGGCCTTCGGAAGCGGAGAACAAATGGGAAAGGTAGTGGTAGTCCTTGCTCAGGTGCTCCACCAGATAATCCGAGTAATTGAGCAGGCGCGGGCCGGGCGGCGGGTAGTGAATCAGGGCCACCAGCAGGGTTTTGATGCGGTCCACGAGCTGGTCACGCGGGTCTTCCAGCAACTCAAACCCAGCTTCCTGCAGGCTGGCCCGGATGGCTGCCCAGTCGGGAGCCGCGCCGTCGGGCGTGGACACGTCGGCCTCGCCCAGCGCCACGCGGTGCACGTGCAGGCCCAGCGCCGTCAGCTCCTCGCGTACCACCCGGATGCACTGCGGGCACACCATGTTCTTAATCAGCAGCCGGTGCGAACCGGGCGGGGGCAGGACGTGGGCAATGCTGACGTCGGCTTTCATGGGATGCGGCATTATTTCACCACTAAGCTACCCCGCAGCATGCCCATGCCGCAGGTGAAGGTGAACGTCCCGGCTTCTTTGGGCAGCAGCTCCACCAGCGTGGTTTTGAAAGCGGGCAGGTCGCGGCGAATGCTGAAATCCGGCATCAGCAGCTCCTCGGAGCAGCTGTTTTCCTCGTCGCGGTAGAAGCTCAACTGCACGGGCTTGCCGCGCTCCACCTCAATCACGTCGGGCGAGTAGCCGCCCTTGACGGTGATGGCCACCTCCTGCACGCCACTGGACGAAGACACGGCGTTGGCCGTCTGGCGGGCCGAGAAAAAGAAGTACCACAGCACGAAGCCAGCGAGGGCCAGGCCGATGACGGTTACCATAATGGCGGGCGTATCCATAGGAGCGGAATTAATGATTGTTGAAGCTGCGCAGGCGCAGCGAGTTGGTCAGCACCGACACCGAACTGAGGGCCATGGCCCCGGCCGCGAGCATGGGCGAGAGCAGAATGCCGAAGAAGGGGTACAGCAGCCCGGCCGCCACGGGAATGCCCAGCGTGTTGTAAACGAAGGCAAAAAACAGGTTCTGCTTGATGGTGCGGATGGTCTGGCGGCTCAGCTCGATGGCCGTCACCACGCCTCCCAAATCGGAGCGCATCAGCGTGATGCCGGCGGCTTCCATGGCCACGTCGGTGCCCGAACCGATGGCCAGGCCGATGTCGGCCTGGGCCAGCGCCGGCGCGTCGTTGATGCCGTCGCCGACCATGGCTACGGTGCGGCCCTCGGCCTGCAATTCCTTCACCTTGCCGGCTTTATCAGCGGGCAGCACCTCGGCGAAGTAGCGCGTGATGCCCACCTGCCCGGCCACCTGGGCGGCCGTTTCGGCATTGTCGCCCGTCATCATCACCACCTCAATGCCCAGCGCCTGGAGCTTTTTGATGGCCGCGGCCGAGGTGGCGCGCACCGTATCAGCCACGCCAATTAAGCCCACGGCCTGGCCGGCCACGGCAATGTAGAGCACCGTTTTGGCCTGACCTAAAAGCTGCTCGGCCTGAGTTATCAGGGTAGGGGATAGGCTTACGCCCTCGTCAGCCAGCAGGCGGCGGTTGCCAATGAGCACGACCTGGCCGTTCACAGTGGCGGCTGCTCCTTTGCCCTCCACGGCCCGGAAGCCAGTGGCAGGCAGGTTCGCCCCACCCTGCGCCTCGGCATGGCGCACCACGGCTTCGGCCAGTGGGTGCTCGCTCTGCCGCTCCACGGCGGCCACTACTTGCAGCAGCTGGCCAGCTTCCTGCCCGGGCAGCGTCCAGAAATCCGTCACGCTGGGCTCGCCCTTGGTGATGGTGCCCGTTTTATCCAAGAGCACAGTGTTTACCTGATAGGCCTTTTCCAGTGCCTCGGCGTTGCGAATCAGGACGCCATGCTCCGCGCCCTTGCCCGTGCTCACCATGATGGCCGTGGGCGTGGCCAGGCCCAGCGCGCAGGGGCAGGCAATGATGAGCACCGCCACGAAGTTAACCAGCGCCAGCGGCAGGCGGGTGCCGGCCGGGGCCAAATCAAACCACAGCACGAACGTGAGAATGGCAATGACCACCACCGTGGGCACGAAGATGGCACTGACCTTGTCGGCCAGCCGCTGAATGGGGGCGCGGCTGCCCTGGGCATCCTCCACCAGCTTCACTATCTGCGAGAGCATGGTATCGGCTCCCACTTTGGTTACCCGAAAGCGGAAGGAGCCGGTTTTGTTGAGCGTGGCCCCGAACACGGGGTCGCCCACCTGCTTCTGCACCGGCAGGCTCTCGCCCGTGAGCATGGCTTCGTCGAGCGCCGAGCTGCCCTCGGTGATGAGGCCGTCGGTGGCCACCTTCTCCCCGGGGCGCACGACTACTAAGTCACCCAGCTGCACCTGCTCGATGGGTACGTCCACCTCCGCGCCATCGGGCCGCACCACGCGGGCGGTTTTAGCTTGCAGGCCAATGAGGCTGCGCATGGCGGCCGAGGTCTGAGTCTTGGCCCGCAGCTCCAGCACTTTACCCAGCAGAATCAGGGCAATGATGGTGGCCGTCGTGTCGTAGTACACCTCGGGCATCAGGCCCCGGCTGGTGAAAAAGCCGGGCACCACCGTAGCGGCCAGGCTGTAGAGGAAGGCCGCGCCGGTGCCCACGGCAATGAGCGTATCCATGTTGGCGGCCCGGTGCTTGAAGCCGTTCCAGGCCGACACGTAAAACTCGCGCCCGCAGTAGAGCAGCACGGGCAGCGTGAGCAGCAGCAGGGCGTAGTTGAGCCACTGCATATTGATGCGCTGCATTATCGCTGGCCAGAGCATGAGCATGCTCAGGGGCATGATGATGAGAGCCAGGCCCACAGCCACCCCGAAGCGGCGCTTGAGCTTCTGGTAAGCCACGGCTTTCTGGCGGTCGATTTCGGCGCTGCGCTCGGCGGCGCTGGTATCGGGGGCCCGCTCCACCACGCCATAGCCGGCGTTTATAACGGCTTCCTTCAGCGTGGCCGGGGAAGCCTGGGTAGGTACGTAGTCCACGGTGGCCTTCTCGGTGGCAAAGTTGACCATCGCCCGCTGCACGCCCGGCGTGCGGCTGAGCGACTTCTCCACGAAGGACGCGCACGAGGCGCAGGTCATGCCTTCGATGTCAAGGGTTTCGGTTTTGGTGACGGGTTCCATAAAGAGCAGCGTAATAAGCGTTTTCTGAGCAGGTTAGCGCATTAGCGCAGGCCCATAATCACGCTACAAAGGAACGGCTGTCAGCGGGCGAAGTTGGTACTAAATACCGCCGCAGAATTGCATAATTTGACGGGTGCACCCACACCTTATTTGTCATTTAGGGGGCATTACTGGCTTACCTTGTTACGTTTCTTCCTTGCTCATCTAAATCACAGTAACATGCTGAAAAGCTTAGCCCTACCCTCCCAAGGAGTAAAGAATATACGGTATGTTACTTTGAACCCCCGGTTTAGTGATGACTATTGGCTGCAAATCAGCAAACTGGTTCGGTTCGAATACGGGGTAGGCAAGCTCACTGACCCAGCGGTTGTCCGTCAGGCACTGGATGATATCTATGCTCTGCTCGTTGAAAATTTCGAACGGGTTGCAACCGCGTCTTCAAGTGTTGGCTTCCTCATGTTTGTGCATCGAATGCATGAATCATCTGTCCTAATCTCCAATCTGTTTCACAGTGGGAGTACAGAGATTGAAGCCCAACTATCGGCTCAGGACTTAAAAGAGCTTCCCAATACCCGTCGGGTGCTTAAGCTGATAATGGAAGCAGTGTTGAAGGAGCAGTTTGCGGAAGACATTAACGAACAGGTCGTGGGTGAAGCCCTTGTGAACCCGCAAAATGTAGCGCGATTAGAGGAACTACTGTACTTAGGTGGCCATGCGTTGGAGATAAAAGAGTACATCAACATCTGCTCGCTGTATGAGAAATCAGTGGCTTTGCAGTCAAGCTGGAAAAACCGCTTGGTTATCTTGCTGAAAAGCCCTTACAATCACGTTTTTGACACCGTGCAGCGGGATATAGCCAGCTACCGCAACAATGCATATGAAGGGATTAACGAGGAGCTTGACGATTCGCTTCAGGCCAATTTTGGTAGTAACCTCACCCACTTTCTTCAGGGCCTCCCCGGTCTGGGCACGTTTATCGTTCCTCGTGAGCAGTGGATTGAGGAACAAGTAGCAGCTGATAAGCAAGATGATGCCCGCCCTTTCTATGCCGGACTGACTTTAACCGCTGCTAACAAGATGGCACTGGCTGACTCCTTTCAGAAGATGCAAAGCAATACTCGCCTCATCTACCGGCCCATCATTGAATTTCAAGATAAAACCGGTAATCCTTACTGGATAGTAGGCTCTGGCAAAGCTTATGAGAGCATGCACGCGCTTCAAACAAACGCCTTGTTGTGGGGGCACTTGCCTAATGAATGGAAGACCAACGCAGCGATGCGCGAATTCGCCAAAGGCCTCGAATCGCGCCGGGAGAACCTCATGATTGACCAAATTGCGGGTATCCTGGTCGAACGCGGTGTGCCGCACGACACTAATTTGAAGCGCCTGCTTAATCTCAAAGGACAAGCGTTCAATATCGCTACCACCGGATTGGGAGAAATCGACATCATTTTTCTTAATGAAGCCGATAAGGTGATTTACGTCGGTGAGTGCAAAAACAACCGTCCCCGATTTGATGTGTTCTACTGGAAGGGCGAGCAGCGGCAATTTGCGGAAGGCTACGAAACCAAACTAGCGCGAAAGCACGCCTGGGTGAGCGAGCATAAGCAGCAAGTACAAGACCATTTCAATCACAAATTCAACACTGAATTTGACTTTTCGGATTGGACGGTCCAGGCCGTGTTCTTCTTGATGACCGCATCCATCTACAAGTACGACGGCGCTTTCCTGGTATTGACAGTGAAGGATATTAGCGAATTTCTGGACAACGGATTTCAATACCGTTATCCATTCCTTGAATTTCGGCGCAAGGACCGGACTACTTATGAAGTACATTATCCGTACTTCAAAAACCTGCATCGCATGGCGGAGGAAGGCATTATTTAATCCGCGGGTGGGCCGACAAACTACAGAAAGAATATGTCTGTACACCTGCCAGACTCACCTTCTCGCCATTTGTATCCTTATAAAATCACGCGCCACACTTGCATAATTTTGCTCAGTTTTACGGTTCGCTGCTCACGGCATATACCCACTGATGGCCTTGAACTGCTCATCTAGGCCTTTTTACCGTTTCACTCCAAATGCTTCCATACTGCTGACGGAACCCTTTCGCGGCCTTGCGGGTAGATAAGCAGTCCTACTCCTTACCGGAGATAAGTCTAATTTTGCGGTTGCTTAGCGCCCGTTATGTTCCGTAGCCTGTTCCCTTTCCGCCGTTTGCTGGCGACGAGCTTCCTGCTCGTCTTCGTCAACGTGTTCGTGGGGCAGTGCTGGTGCGCGACCGTAAACCCGGCGTCGGCAGCTCCTCAGCTGGCGGCCATGGGCCACCACGAAACGGAGAAGCCCGCGCATCCGGGCTGCCACGGCCACGGCGCAGTAGCCGAGCATCACGGCAAGCACGACGGCCACCCGAGCAAGTCGACCCGCAACCATGACTGCTGCAAGGACAAATCGGCTTCGCTACTTTCGTCGCTGACTTCGCCGGCGCAGAAGCAACTGCTGGTGCCCGTTCCGGCGCTGCTGCCCGAAGCCATGGATTTTCACTTCCGGCCCTCCGCCGGCAAGTGGGACCGTACTTGCGCGGTCACGCTGGTGCCCAGAGAGCACCTACCGCCCAAAATACCTGACATCCGCATTTTCATCCAGTCGCTGACTGTCTGATTCTTCCGACGCGCTAAGGCTCGCGCCGGCATAGCTACGCTATGTCCGGGGCGGGCCTTTTCGTTTGCTCGCCCGCGTGGCTAGGCCACGCCCCCCTTCCCCCATTTTCCTGGTTTTCCCTCCCCCGCAATGAAGAGTTGCTGCCAGGAGGCCAGCGCGCCGCCCCCCCGTGGGCCGGGCCGTCGCTGGCTGTCCTACCTGCTCTACGCCGCGCTGGCTGCCGCGCTGGGCTTCGTGCTCTGGCAGCAGTGGCAGGCGTAGGCCCCAACGGCCCTTTCAAGGGCCGCATTTCCCATCCATTCCCCGTTCTCATGAACCGTTTCCTTGTTCCGCTGCTGGCCGCTGCCAGCGTTTTCACTGTTGCCAGCTGCTCCTCAGATTCGTCCAGCAGCAGCGCCACCAACACCGTTACCACGCCCACCGGCACCGCCCCCGACAGTACGGCCGCGCACGCCGGGGGCCATACCTACGCCTGCCCTATGCACCCGGAGGTGACCAGCACCAAGCCCGGCGAGAAGTGCCCCAAGTGCGGCATGGAGCTGGTCCACAACGACCAGGTGAGCAACGGCAAGAGCTACCAGATGCAGTTCGAGCCCAAGCCCATGCAGCTGGTGGCCGGCCAGCCCGCCACGCTCACCTACACCCCGCAGGAAATCGGCAACGAGAAAGCGCCGGTGCCGCTGGCGGTGGTGCATGAGAAGAAAATCCACCTCATCATCGTCCGCAAGGACCTGTCGGTGTTCGACCACGAGCACCCCGAGTTCACGGCCGATGGCAACTACAAAGTCCCGTTCACCTTCCCCAAAGGCGGTGATTACGTGCTGTTTCAGGACTACACGCCCGATGGCAGCGGCCATCAGCTCGGCCGCCAGGTAGTGAGCGTGCAGGGCCCCAAGTACACGCCCGTCAAGTTCAGCAAGGACCAGATGCAGTGGAGCAAGGATGGCTACCAGGCCACCCTCGCCTTTGACAAGGAGCTGAAAGTTGGGCAGCTGCTGGGCATGAAAATCACGCTCAGCAAGAATGGTCAGCCGGTGACGGACCTCGACAAGTACCTCGGGGCGCTGGGCCACGTGGTGGTCATCAGCGAGGACACCGAGCGCTACCTGCACGTGCACCCCAACGAACAGGCCGACAAGGGCCCGGTCATCGGCTTCAACACCAACTTCGAAAAGCCCGGCCTGTACCGTGTGTTCCTGCAATTCAACCACGGCGGGCAGATTCACACCAGTGACTTCACCATCAACGTGAAGGCCTAGCCCGCACCTCAGCACCTCATTTTTTCACTTTCAATTCCCAACCCAAACCCATGAAAAAGTCCGCGTTTTTACTCGCCGCCCTCTGTTCGGGTACCTTGCTGCTGGGCAGCTGCAACTCCGATAAGTCGGCCGACGCCACGGCCACTGCAACGACTTCGGCCACGGCCGATACCACCGCCGCGGCCGGCGACATGGCCGGCATGGACCACTCGAAAATGGCGGACGGTGCCGCCGGCACTTCGCCCCTGGTGGCGTCGATGAACGAGATGATGGCCAAGATGGACGCCATGAAGCCCAAGGGCAACACCGACCACGACTTTGCCCACATGATGCTGGAGCACCACAAGGGGGCTATTGCCATGGCCGACATCGAGCTGCGCGACGGCAAGGATGCCACCATGCGCCAGCTGGCCGAGAAAATCAAGGCCGACCAGCAGAAGGAAATCGGTGAGTTGGAGCCCATTGCCGAGCGCCTCGACTCGGCCCCGACCAACTACAAGCCGCAGGACCCGGCCGACCCCTTCACGGCCCAGATGAAGACGTCGATGGACCATATGATGAAAAATATGCCCGCGACGGTGGCCGACCCGGACATGAACTTCAACATGCTCATGACCGTGCACCACCAGAGTGCAATGGACATGGCCGAAGCCGAGCTGGCTCACGGCAAGGACACCAAGCTCAAGGAGATGGCGCAAATGATGATTGACGCCCAGAAAAAGGAGATTGAGCAATTCAAAGCCTGGCACGCCAAAAACGCCGGCAAAATGCAGTCGGCCGGCGCGGCCTACGTGTGCCCGATGAATGACGGCGGCCAGAGCAATGCCCCCGGCAAGTGCCCGAAATGCGGCATGGACCTGGAGAAAAAAGCGTAGCCCATCCCTTTCGACCCTGCTTTTTAACCGCCCCATGAAAATGATTCGCCCCTTCCTCGCCGCCGTGGCCCTGCTGGCCGCCGCGCCCCTCGCCCACGCCCAGCACGCTGAAATGGCGGCGGGCGAAACCCACGCCCACGTGGCCCCCCACGGCGGCGTGGTGCGCTCGGCCAGCCCCTACCACCTGGAGCTGGTGGCCCAACCTACCGAACTGGCTTTCTACCTGCTGGGAGCCAAGATGAGCGCCGTGCCCAACAAGGGCATGAGCGGCTCGGTGCTGGTGCAGCTGAGCACCAACGCCACCGTGACCGTGCCGCTGGCCCTGGCCGGCGATGACCACCTCACGGCCAGGCTACCCGCCGGGGCCAAGGTGCGCACCGCCATCGTGACGCTGAACACGGCCGACGGCAAAGCCCTGACCGTGCGCTTCGACAAGCTGGACGAGGCCCACGCCCACAAAGCCGTGGGCGCGGCCTTCACTTGCCCCATGCACCCGGAAGTGGCCGCCGCCGAGCCGGGCAAATGCCCGAAGTGCGGCATGGCGCTGGTCAAAAAATCCTAGCTGCCGGCGGTCCGTTTCCGGGCCACCCTTCGTGTACAGCTCCCTTCCGTCGGCTGCTGCCGGCGGAGGGGCCAGCGGCCTAACCAATGCTTATGAACAATCTTCCCATTCATCGCCGTCGGCCCGGGCTGGTGCTCTTGCTACTGTTGCTGGTGCTGCTGGCCGGACCGGCGGGGGCGCAGCAGGTCGTGGTGCGCCTCGACAGCGCCGAGCAGCAGGCCCTGCGCCGGCATCCGCGCCTGCGCCAGTCGGCCGAGGAAATCGCGGAGCAGCGCGCCCTGAAGCGCGGCAGCTTTTCGCCCACCAACCCGGACTTTCTGTTCTCCGCGCCCACAGGCGAGCGGTGGGCCCCGGGCGTGGTGCAAACCATCGACTTTCTCACGGTGTACCGCCGGCAGGCCCAGGTCGCGCAGGCCGGCATCACCCTGGCCGAGCGGGGCCTGGACGTGAACCGGGCCACCGTGCGCCGCGACGTGCGCCAGGCCTACCTGAGCCTGCAGTTTGCCGAAGCGCAGGTGCGCCAGCTCACCTACCAGGACAGCCTGTTTCGGGCGCTGCAAGTGGCCACCGACCGCCTGTTCAAGGCCGGCGAGGTAACGGCCTTGCAGCGCGTGAGCACCGAGGCCGAAGCCCGGCAAGTGCGCAACCAGCTCGACCAGGCCCTGGTGGACCAGCGCTCGGCGCAGCGGCGGCTGGGCCTGCTGCTCGGGCAGCCGGAAGCCAACCTCACGGCCGATACTGACCTGCGCCAGACCGGCCCCGAGCTGGCCCGCGCCGGCGCGGAGCTGCTGGGCACGCTGCCCACGCAGGATAGCGCCGCCGTGGCCCTGAGCCCCACACTGGCCTACTACGGCCAGAACGTGGCGTTGAGCCAGTCGGGCATCAGCCTGGTGCGGGCGCGGCGCACCCCGGCCCTGACGCTGGGCTATCAGAATCAGGCCTACGGCGACTCGCCCTACCGCTACCGCTTCCAGTTCGGGGTGTCGGTGCCCATCTGGTTCTGGACCTACCGCTCCCAGCTGCAAGCCGCCACGGCGCGCAGCAAGGCCGCGCAGGCCCAGCTGCAGGTGCAGCGCCTCGACCTGGGCACCCAGTACCAGCAGGCGGTGGCCGACACGCGCAAGTTTGCCGCCTCGCTCACCTACTACGAGCAGACGGGCCTGCCCCAGTCGCGGGCCATCATCAGCCAGTCGCAGCGCCTGTTCAAGGCCGGCGAAATCAGCTACCTCGTGCTGATACAGAGCCTGAACCAGGCCTTCACCATTCAGAATACCTACCTGACCACCATCCGGGACTACCGTCAGGCCATCGTTGCACTTAACTACCTGCGGGGACAATAATGAAGAATCTCCTCCTGCTCCTGCTGGCCCTGCTGTTGGCCACCGGGGCCCGCGCCCACGGCGGCGAAGACCACGGCGACGCGGCCAAGCCCTCGGCCGGGCCGGTGGCCACCACCTTCTCGGTGGCCGCCCTGTCCGAAAGCTTCGAGCTGCTGCTGCGCTTCGAGCCCCTGAAAAAAGGCGAAGACGCCGATATGCGGCTGTTCGTGTCGGACTACGCCACCAACGCGCCCATCAAGGGGGCTAAGCTGACGGTGACCTGCCCGGAAGCGGCCGACCTGAAATTCACGGTATCCGAAAAGTCGCCGGGGGCCTACCTGGTCGAGGGCACGTTCCCGGCCAATAAGAAATACAGCCTGGCCGTGAACATCGTGGCCGGCGACAAGGCCGATTTGATGCTGCTCTCCGGCATCGAAGTCGGCAAGCTGCTGCCCGTAGCGGCGGCTCCTGCCCCCGTCGCCGCGCCCCTCATCGGCTCCTGGAAAACGGTGCTGCTGCTCTTCGGGGCCTTCGCGCTGGGCATTGCCGCCACTGCCCTGGTTATGCGCCGCCGTCGCCCGGCCGCTGCCGTCCCCACCTCAACGCCTGCTGTTTATGAAAACCACGCATAAGTTTCTCGCTGCCACGGCTGCCCTTGGGCTGGCCTTTTCCGTGCTGCTGCCCCCGCCCGCTGCCTTGCTGGCGCACCCCGGGCACGACGAAGCAGCTAAGCCCAGCTCCGAGTCCGCCCTGACCGATGCCGTGGCGTTGCCCAAGGAAAGCCAGTTCCTGTTCGGGGTGCGCACGGCCCTGGCCGGCTACTCCGATACCTATAACCGGCTGACGCTCTACGGTACCGTGGCCTCGGCCGCCGGGGGCGAAGGGCGCGTGGTGGTGCCCCAGACCGGGCGCGTTGTGAGCCTGTCGGCCAAGGTAGGCCAGCCGGTGCGCGCCGGGCAGGTGCTGGCCGTCATCGACCAGACCCTGGACGCGACCCAGCAAATCGGCCTCAGCACCGAGCGAGCCAACGCCCAGGCCGAACTGCGGGCCGCCCAGCAGGACTACGCCCGCCTGCAAACCATCGCCGACATCGCGGCCCGCAAGGACGTGGTGGCCGCCGAGCTGCGCCTACGCCAGGCCCGCCAGAACGCGGCATTCTCAACGGGCAGGCCAGCAACCGCCGCGTCACGATTACCTCGCCCATCAGCGGCACGGTGGACGTGTTTACCCTCGCCGTGGGCCAGCAGGTGACGCAGGGCGACGAACTATTTCGGGTGCTCAACCCCGGCAAGCTGCGCGTCGAAGCCCAGGTGTTCGCCCAGGACTTGGACAAGATTCCGGCCGGAGCCCAGTTTCAGGTGGAAGGCCTGCAAGGTCAAACCGGCAGCGCCCCGGCCCGGCTGGTGGTGTTCAGCAACGTGGTGAACCCGGTGAACCAGGCCCGCCAGCTGGTGCTCGAACTCGACCCCACCGGCACTAACCTGTTTCGCGCCGGCCAGGCCGTGAACGTGCAGGTGCTGGGCCGCAGCGGCGGCGGCAAAAAGCAGCTGGTGGTGCCTACTTCGGCCCTGACCGACCTGAACGGCAAGCCCGTGGTCTTCGTGCACACCGACCCGGAAACCTTCAAAATCCGCTACGTGCAGCCCGGCTCCGCCAACGGCGAGCAGACGGTGCTGCTGGCCGGCGACGTGAACGAAAACGACCGGGTGGTGAGTGTGGGCACCTACCAGCTCAAGTCCATCTACCTGAACCAGTAACCCGGCCATGCACCCCGCTCTCGTTCGCCGCCTGCCCTGGTTGTTCGCCGCGCTGCAACGCGGCGGGGCCGGCCTGCTGTTGCTGGTGCTGACGCTGCCCCTGGCCGCGCAGCATCGGTGGGCGGCCGGCGCGGTGGTGCTCGATACGCTCACGGCCCGGCCCCTGCTCTGCGCGGTGGGCGTGGCTGAGGGCGGCGGCGAGGTGCTGGTGTTCAACGGCCAGGCCCATACCACCCGCCACCGGCCCGATGGAGCCACCGAAACCACGGTCGGTTTCCGGGGCCGGGCGGCCTGGTTGCTGCGGAGCCGGGTCGCCTCCTGGAACGACGCGGGGGCCGTGCCGGCCACCGTGACCACGCCGGCGCAGCTGGCGCACTTTATCCGCGAAGCGGCCCGGCGAGCCGGCCTCGATACCCGCGCCGGGCAGCCCTTCCGGCTGTTGGGTCAGCCCTCGGCCGTGTGGTGGCAGGTGGCGGCCTTCCCCACGGCCAGCCCCGCCGACGTGGTGGGTTCGGGCCTGGGTGCCCGCGGCCGCTTCGCCCCTGGGCCGGTGGACCTGGTGGGCTTTCTGCTGCCAGTTCCTAAACGCCGCCAGCCGGCGCGCTTGCACCTGCACGCCCGCCCCGGGGCGCAACCCTTCGTCGCGCATGTGGACAGCCTGCGCCCCGGCCCCGGCCTGCGCCTTCTCTTACCCGCTCTTCCCTAGATTCTCATGCTTGACCGCATCATTCGATTTGCCCTGCAAAACCGCCTGCTCATGCTGGCCTTTGCTGTTGGCCTGCTCATTGCCGGCACCTACACGGCGCGCCAGCTGCCCGTGGACGTGCTGCCCGACCTCGACCGCCCCCGCGTAACCGTGTTCCTGGAAGCGGCCGGCATGGCCCCCGAGGAAGTGGAGGCCCTGGTAACGCTGCCTGTGGAAACGGCCCTGAACGGGGCCACCGGCGTGGCGGCTGTGCGCTCCAACTCGGCCATCGGCCTGGGCATGGTGTTCGTGGAGTTCGACTACGGTACCGACATTTTCACCGCCCGCCAGATTGTGGCCGAGAAGCTGCAAACCTTGAGCGGGCAGCTGCCCACTGGCATTACGCCGGTGCTGGGGCCGATTTCCTCGGTGATGGGCCAGATTATGCTCGTGGGCCTCTCGGGGGCCAGCAGACCAATGCGGCCGACCTGCGCACGCTGGCCAACTACACGGTACGCCAGCGCCTGCTCTCCATTCCCGGCGTAGCCCAGGTCATTCCCATCGGCGGCGACAACCTGCAGTACCAGGTGCTGCTGGACATGCCCCGGCTGAACGCCACGGGCCTGACCGTGACCCAGGTGGAGGAAGCCCTGCGCCGCTCCAACCTCAACACCACCGGCAACTTCTTCGACCGCAACGGCTCGGAGGTGCTCATTCGCAATCTGGGCCGCCTGCGCTCGGTGGCCGATATCGAGAACATCATCGTGGGCTACCGGCAGGGCTCGCCCATCAGCGTGAAGCAGGTGGCCACCGTGGCCTTCGGGGCGCGCTTCAAGCGTGGCGACGGCAGCGTGAACGGCAAGCCCGCCGTCATTCTGAGCATCGAAAAGCAGCCGGGCACGGCCACCGTGGGCCTGACCCAGGCCGTGGAAAAGGCGCTGGTCGAGTTGAAGCCCTCGCTGCCGAGGGACGTGCAAGTGAATACCCGCCTGTTCAAGCAGGCTGATTTTATCGAGTCGTCGATTACCAACGTCGAGGAGGCCCTGCGCGACGGGGCCATTCTGGTGGTCATCGTGCTGTTCGCCTTCCTGCTGAACGTGCGCACCACTTTCATTTCGCTGGTAGCCATCCCCTTGTCGCTGCTGGTCACGGCGCTGGTGTTCCGGGTGGCGGGCATCAGCATCAACACCATGACGCTGGGCGGCCTGGCCATCGCCATCGGCGAACTGGTGGATGATGCCATCGTGGACGTGGAAAACGTGTTTCGACGACTACGTGAAAACCAGCATCTGCCGCAGCCCAAACCGGCTTTGCAGGTGATTTACGCGGCCTCCTCGGAGGTGCGCAACTCCATCGTGTATGCCACCATCATCGTGGTGCTGGTGTTCCTGCCGCTGTTCGCGCTCGAAGGCATGGAGGGGCGCATTTTCGCCCCGCTGGGCATCGCCTACATTACCAGCATCGTGGCCTCGCTGTTCGTGTCGCTCACCATCACGCCGGTGCTCTGCTACTACCTGCTGCCCAAGATGAAGCAGATTCGGGCGGCCGAGCAGGAGGGAGGCCTGGTGCGCTGGCTCAAGCGTAAGGACACCGGCCTGCTGGGCTGGGGCCTGGCCCACCCGAAAATGGTGCTTACGGTCACCGGGCTGCTGTTCGCGCTGGCGGCCTCGCTGGTGCCTTTCTTCGGCACTGAGTTCCTGCCGCCCTTTAACGAGGGCTCGCTCACGGTCAATTTCTCGGCCCCGGCCGGCACCTCGCTCACCGAGTCCAACAAGCTGGGCACGCTGGGGGAGGAGCAGATTCTGCAGCTGCCGGAAGTGGCCTACACCGCCCGCCGCACCGGCCGCGCCGAGCTGGACGAGCACGCCGAGTCGGTCAATAACTCGGAAATCGAGGTGGCCTTCAAAACCGAGCAGGAGCTGGAACGAGAGGGGAAAAAGATGCGTAGCCGGGAGGAAATCCTGGCCGACCTGCGCCAGCGCCTGGGCTTGATTACGGGCGTGAACGTCAACATCGGCCAGCCCATCAGCCACCGCCTCGACCACCTGCTGAGCGGGGTGCGGGCGCAGGTCGCCATCAAGGTATTCGGCAACGACTTGCTGGAGCTGCGCCGCTACGCCAACGAAATCCGCACGGCGGCCGGCGCGGTGCCCGGCGTGGTCGACCTGCAGGTGGAAAAGCAGGTGCAGATTCCGCAGCTGCTGGTGCGCCCCCGCGACGCCGCTTTGCGCGCCTACGGCCTGGAGCGGGGCCAAGTGGTGGCCACGCTGGAAACCCTGTTTCAGGGCGACGTTGTATCGCAGATGCTCGACGGCCAGAAGCGCTTTGACCTCATCGTGAAGCTGCCCGAAGCCCAGCGCAACGACATCGCCACCATCGCCCAGACCCGCATCGAGACGCCCTCGGGGGCGCTGATTCCGGTAAGCCAGGTCGCTGACGTGAGCTACGAGCCCGGCCCGAACACCGTCAACCACGAAAACACCCAGCGCCGCATTACCGTCTCGATGAACGTGGCCGGGCGCGACCTGGGCAGCACCGTCAAAGAGGTGCAGGCCCGCATCAGCCAGCATGTGAAGCTGCCGGCGGGCTACTATCTGACCTACGGCGGGCAGTTCGAAAGCCAGCAGTCGGCCTCGCAGAAGATTCTTTGGCTAAGCCTTTTCTCACTGGCCGGCATCTTTCTGGTGCTGTTTTCGCACTTCAAGTCGGGGCTGATGGTGGGGCAGATTATGCTCAACATCCCGCTGGCCCTCATCGGCTCGGTGGTGGCCGTGCTGCTCACGGGCGGCACGTTCAGCATTGCCTCGCTGGTGGGCTTCATCACGCTCACCGGCATTGCCTCGCGCAACGGCATCATGATGATTTCGCACTACATCCACCTAGTGCAGCACGAGGGCGAGAAGTTCAGCAAGGAGATGATTATCCGGGGCTCGCTCGAACGCCTGGTGCCCGTGCTGATGACGGCCCTGGTGGCCGCGCTGGCCCTGGTGCCACTCACGCTGGCCAAGGACGCGCCGGGCAAGGAAATCCTTTACCCGGTGGCCACCGTCATCCTCGGCGGCCTGCTCAGCTCCACCTTCCTCGACATCATCGTCACGCCGGTCGTCTTCTGGCTTTTCGGCGAAAAGGCCCTGGCCCAGTACCAGCGCGGCCACCACGAGGTCAGCCTCGATGCTCACCCGCAGGAGCTGGATGCCCAGCCCCTGACCCCGCCCGCCGACCTGAATCCGGTGCAACCGGCCGTCTAAGTTTCTGGTTATGACCCTCGCTCCGCTTCATATGCCCGACGATGCCGGCTGTGTGCTTTACATCAAGCACATGGTCTGCGCGCGCGGTATTCGGGTGGTGCGGCGGGAGTTGGAAGGCCTGGGCCTGCGGGTGCTCGACGTGCGGCTGGGCGCGGCGACGGTAGCGGGCCCGGCCGAGCAGCTGGACTGGGCGCGTATTCGTGAGGCCCTGACTACGGCGGGCTTTGCCCTGTTAGAAAGCCCCGCGCAGGCACTGGTTGACCAGGTGAAGCTGGCCGTGGCCGGGCTGCTGCGGCGCTCCGGCAACACGCTGCGGCACCGCGAGTTCATTCCCGCCTTGGCCCGGGAGGTGGGTCTGGACAGCCGCCGCCTGCACGCGGCCTTCGCCCAGTTGCCTGGCCACGAAAGCCTCATCAGCTACATCACCCGCCAGCGGCTGGCCTACGCGCAGGAATTGCTGCAGACTTCCCGTCTCGACATCGGGCGCATTGCCCGGCAGCTGGGCTACGGCAGTTTGGCGCACTTTTCCGGGCAGTTCCGACGGTTTGCGCAGTGCTCGCCCTCCGTCTATCGCCAACAGGTAGTTTTGGCACAGAACATTGATTAGCAATACCATTGCTGGTTGTTGAAGACAAATAAGACGAGTTAGAAACTTACCAGGCTTCGCCCCGCGTTTTGCTTCTCTTTAATCTTTCACAGCACCACGTCCTCTTCATGGCCAGAATTACCAGAACACTGCAACTACCCATGCCGGCCGATGCAGTAAATCAACAGCGTGCCCAACAGTTCTTTGGGGCATATACTTGTCAAATGATGGTTGGTCCTTTGGACACGCCATTTTATCTTGGGACGCCCACGCCTCGGGCTTGCCGGTTTTGTGGCAGAACGGAACCAGAGGTGTCGTTCCGAAAGGATGCGCACGTGATGCCCGACTTTATGGGCAACCGCAATATTCTTTCCTACTTCGAGTGCGACACGTGCAACGCGTTGTTTGCGAAGTACGAAGACTCGTTCGCCAACTACCTGGGCGTGGCCCGAACCTTTAACCAGATTAAAGGCAAGAACAAGAAAGTCCCCAAATTCAAGGACAACAAGACCGGGCTGGAGGTGTCGATGGGCGCGGAAGGTCTGCACATCAAGACGATTCAGGGCCAGGACCCGCTCATCATTGATGCGGCTACAAACTCGGCGCAGCTGGTAACTACTCGCCCCAGCTACATTCCGATTCATCTGGTCAAGCTGTTGCTGAAAATGGCCCTTTGCTTACTTGATGAGCAAGAAGTGGCCGACTATGCGTGGGCCAAACGGTTCGTTACCTCGGAGGAGCATGATGAAGCGGCCCAGGGCATGGGCTTGTTGAGCGTGATGATGCACTCCATTCCCGGGCCGCCGGTATTTCCGGCACCCTTTGCCCAGCTCTACACCCGTAACGAGACAGCACCAGCCGACATCCCGGAAAAGGTATTTGTGCTCTACTATGCCAACTACTATTTCCAGTTGGCATTGCCCTTCAGTCGGGTCGATAAGGTTCGATTCCTGGCGATTACGCCTCCTTTGAAGACTATTGATATACCCGTCTTCCCACTCTTAATTGGGGAAACGTGGCTGGCAGATTACGGCCCTGCCTCGTTTAAGCGGGTTGATTTCACTTCCAATCAGAAGCGCGTAGGAGAGGAGCATCGGTTTTCCCTATCCTTCGAGAAAATGGTGGAACTACCGCTCGACCCGGCAGCGCCAAATGATGCAAGCCTCGGGGCAATTGATGCAAAACCAGCGTAGGCTTAGGGGGTATAAGGTGGAGTTGTAAAGCATTCCCATCCACTCCTAACCTGCTGAACCATGCACGCTCAGAACCAATCCCTCCTCGACGCCCTCAACGCCTGCATCGCCGCCTGCGAGCATTGCGCCACCGCCTGCCTGCAGGAAGAAGACGTCAAAATGATGGCCCGCTGTATTAGCCTCGACCGCGACTGCGCCGATGTCTGCGCCCTGACGGCCCGCCTGATTGCCCGTGGCTCGGAGCACGGCCAACATTTACTGCGCGAGTGCGCCGAAGTGTGCAAAGCCTGCGGCGACGAGTGCGAAAAGCACGGAGCCCACATGCAGCACTGCAAGGAGTGCGCCGAGGCCTGCCGTCGCTGCGAGGCAGCCTGCCGTGCCGGGATGAAAGTAGCCGCCTAAGCCGGCTTTGCTGCTGACGGCCGGGTGACGGGAAATCATGCAAGTCCCCTGCGCAATTGTATACCCCTGACGTGCCACTCTGGCCGCAGCTTTGCGTGTTGTATTGGCACGAACCCGGTGTGGGTTCCTTAACTCAACTCGTCATGAAAACCCTTCAATTCAAAACCAACATCAACTGCGGTGGCTGCATCAAAGCGGTCACGCCCACCCTCAACCAGCAAGCCGGTGCCGGCAACTGGCAGGTCGATACGGCCAACCCCGATAAAATTCTCACGGTCAGCTCCGACCAGCTCACCCCCGAGCAAGTCATGCAGGCCGTCGAAAATGCCGGCTTCAAGATTCAGGCGGCCTAATCCTTGGCTGCTCATCCCTAAACGCCCGGCTGAGCCGGGCGTTTTTGGTTTTTTGGGGGTTCTTCCCGCTGAATTCCATCGTTTTCGCATCCCGCACAGCCGGGTCGGCGAACATGACAAAGCTCACGCATTAGGCCCGCGCTTGTCATAGCCCCCCAGCCAGCCCCGGCGGACCTTTGACACGGCTGGTGCCGCGTTGGCACCTCGCATCCACTCCTCGTGAGCGAGTTGCTCGTGGTCCGGCCAGTTACCCACACGTTCCCCAATAACAACCATTTTCCCTCCCATGAAAAAGCTCCCCTATCTTCTCGCCGCCCTTCTGTTCGCCGGCCTGACCAATGTTACCCTCGCCCAGACGGCCCCGAAAACGGCCCACGCGCATTCCGCTACCAAAGCCTCGCATCAGGACTGTTGTATGATGAAGGACGGCAAGATGATGATGATGAAAGGCGGCAAGATGATGCCGATGACCGCCGATATGACCATGGCCGATGGCACCGTGTGCACGACCGATGGCACCTGCAAAATGAAGGACGGCACCACCATGAAAATGCAGGACGGCCAATGCATGATGATGAACGGCAAGATGAAAATGCCCGCCGGCGCGAAAGGCCACCACAAGATGGAGGGCATGAAAATGTAGTTGGCCGGGACTGGTTCCGGGCCTCGTCGCTGTCAGCGGCGGGCGCGGAAACACTTCCTGTTTAGCGGACTTGCGGCTGACCGCGAGTCCGTTTTTTTTTGCCTGAACGGAGCTTATTCCTTTTTAAGCATTCCATTGAAACGGCCCCCTCTGGCCATTGCTCCCGGGCAGCTTTGCTTTCGAGCCCATTCGCCGCGCAAGCCGGCAACGGCTGAAATTATGCAACTCCCCACCCCAATCGCTGCAAACATTTGGGGAAGGAGCTCACGTAAAGGAAACAGGGCTGGCTAATGCTAAGGCCCGGCAGGGGAGGGGGTTTGGTTGGCAATGGCAGCGGTTGTGGCTGGCATCCGGCTCGTTCGGCGACCAAGCCTAACCGCTCATTGCCGGGTCCCTGCTACCGCCGGGGAAACTTCTCCCGAATTCCAGCCTGCCTTGCTTTCGACGCCGCCTATGTTCTCAGATTTTCCCAACCTGCACCCCCTGGTGGTGCATTTTCCCATCGTCCTCATTCTACTCGCCGCCGCCCTCCAGGCGGTGCTGGTGTTCAAGGATTGGCCCCCGGTGCGCTGGATTACCCTGGTGGTCATGGCCGGTGGCTTTGCCGGCGCGCTGGCGGCGAGCACCGTGTTTCACGCCGAGCCGATGGGCCTGGGGGCCCGAGCGGCGGCCGTGTTCGCGTCCCACGAAAAGTACGCGAGCTATACCTTGTGGCTCTCGGGCATCACGCTGCTGCTGCGCGGCGTCGGCGACTTCTTTAAAATCCAGCGCCGGGCCTATGAAATCCTGGTGCTCGTGTTTGCCCTGGCGGCGGCTGGCGTGCTGTCGGTAGCCGGCCACCGGGGAGCGCAGCTGGTCTATGTCGAAGGAGTGGGCCCGCAGGGGCACCTGCTCGACAAAAACCATGGCCACCACCACGACGAAGCAGGCACCGCCGCAATGCCCGGCATGGAATCGGAAACCGGAGGCCACCACGACAACGAGCAAGCGGATAACCACCCCGAAAACACCACGTCAGGGCAGCAGTCCCCGGCTGAAAAGCCCCACTCAGCCGATATGCCAGGCATGGATATGAGGAGCCAGGCCTCCCCGCAGGAAGGTTCCGCTAACGCCTCTTCCGGCAAGATGGATGCAATGGACATGAACGGCCCGAAGCCAGCCAGCCCGGCGCGATTGGCTGCCAAATCGGGGGGAATGGCCGATATGCCCGGCATGAAAATGCCCGCCGCTAAACCATCACAAAAGATGCCTCCGGGCATGAAAATGAGCCGTTCGGCCAATATGAGCCAGCGGGAGGAGATGCCCGCCATGGCCAATATGCCCGGAATGAAGAGCCAACCGGCGGGGGCGAAAAAGCCCGGCAAGACGCAAGCGGGGATGGAAGGAATGGCGGATATGCCGGGTATGAAAATGCCCGCGGCGCAGCCTGCGCCGACCACGGGCAACATGGCCGATATGCCCGGCATGGAAAAGGGCCAGGCCAGGCCCGCGACGGGTTCGATGCCCAGCATGACGATGCCCAACCCCCTGGACAAGTTCCGCTTCAAGGATAACAACCCGGCCCGGAACCAACCGACGCCCAAGCAATAGCGCCATGAGAGTTCTGATTTTACTTACCCTGCTGCTTTCTACCCTCGGGGCCGGGGCGCAGTCGATGCCCGGCATGGCCATGCCGAAAGAGAAGGAGCCTTACCTCACCCAATCGGCACCGCCGGATAGGCAGGCGCAGGGCACCGTCGTCATGCCCCGCGCCAGCTACGTGGGCAAACGGGTCGAATACGACCTGTACGTGGCCGACCGGATGGTCAACTTCACCGGCAAAATGCGTCACGCCATCGGCATCAACGGCCAGATTCCGGCCCCCACGCTGCGCTTTAACGAGGGCGACACCGCCGTTATCCGGGTCCACAACCAAATGGCGATGGAAACTTCCGTGCACTGGCACGGCCTGCTGGTGCCCAACCAATATGATGGCGTGCCCTACCTGACCACGGCCCCCATTAAGCCCGGCACGGTACACACCTACACGTTTCCGCTGCGCCAAAGCGGCACCTACTGGTACCACTCCCACACCATGGTGCAGGAGCAGTCGGGCCTCTACGGCTCCATCGTGGTGCAGCCCAAGGAAATTCAGTATCAGCTGAAAGAGTACGTGCTGGTGCTCTCCGACTGGACCGACCACCGGCCCACGGAAGTGCTGCGCTACCTCAAGCGGGCCGGCGAGTGGTTTGCCGTGCAGAAAGGCGCGACCCAGAGCTACGGTGAGGCCCTGGCCGCCGGCTACTTCAAGGATAAGCTCAAGCAGGAGTGGCAGCGGATGCCGGCCATGGACGTAGCCGACGTGTTCTACAACAAGTTCCTGATGAACGGGCAGGAGCTGAGCTACTTCAAGGATGCCCAGCCCGGCGAGGTGGTGCGCCTGCGCGTCATCAACGGCAGTTCCTCCTCTTACTTCAAGCTGCAGTACGCCGGCGGGCCGATGCAGGTCATCGCGGCCGATGGCATCAACGTGGAGCCCTTCCCGACCAGCAAGCTGGAAATTGCCACCGCCGAAACCTACGACCTGCTCATCACTGTACCCGCGATGGGCGCGGCCGAGCTGCGGGCCACCTCCTCCGACGTGTCGGGCTACACCTCCGGCTATTTCGGGCAGGGCGAGCCGATGCGCACCCCCGACCTGCCCAAGCTCAACTACTTCCAGATGACGCGGGAGATGAACAGCATGGGCAACATGAGCGGCATGAAGATGGGCGGGGCCGGCCAGATGGGCCCGAAAGGCGCGGCGGCCCCGGCCGGTGGCGACATGAAAGGCATGGACATGAGCGGCGGTCAGGCCGCAAAGGCTCCCGCTGCTAAGGCCGAAGCCCCCATGGCGGGCATGGACATGCAGCAGGGCACCGCACCGGCCACCTCCACCGCCCGCCCCGCAACCGCCCGCTGAACCAGCAGGAAAAGGGCGGCATGGGCATGGGCAGCCTGCAGGATTCGGGCAGCATGGGCGGCATGGATATGAGCGGAATGGCCATGGGCGGCATGAGCGGCGACTTCAACTACAACCAGCTGCGCGCCCTGCACCCCACCACCCTGGACTCGACCAGGCAGTGGCGGGAAATCCATCTCAGCCTGACCGGCAACATGCTACGCTACGTCTGGTCGTTCGACAACAAAACCCTGTCCGAGTCCGACAACATTCCCATCCGCAAGGGCGAAAACGTGCGCATGGTTTTTCAGAATATGACCATGATGCGCCACCCGCTGCACCTGCACGGGCACTTCTTCCGCCTCGTGAACGCGCAGGGGGCGTATTCGCCCATGAAGCACACGTTTGATATTCAGTCGATGGGCAAGGTCACCATCGAGTTCGATGCCAACGAGGACCAGGACTGGTTTTTCCACTGCCACACCCTCTACCACATGATGTCGGGCATGGCCCGCGTCATCAGCTACGAAGGCAGCCCCCAGAACGAGTACGCCCGCACGGGCTACCGCCACCTCAAGCGCGAGGACAACAAGCTCTACCCCTGGGCCGATTTGGCGGTGCATTCGCAGGGCAGCTTCCTGGAAGCCAACCTTTCCAACAACAAGAACGCGCTCGAATTTGAGGGCCGGGTAAACTACCAGGGCAACTACGAAACCGAAACCCACCTGCTGCGCTACCTTGATAAGCGGCAGTTTCTGGCCGCCTTCGTGGGCTACGACCTGCGCGACAACAAAACCCTGCGCTCGCCGTCGGATACCGAGGGCGGCAACCGCCGGACGGCGGAGAACAACCGCAACTTCCGCCGGCAGGCCGAAGTCGGCGTGTACTACCTGCTGCCCCTGCTCGTGCGCGCCGAGCTGCGTACCGACCTCACCGGCCAGCTGCGGGCCCAACTGGAGCGCCGCGATATACCCCTGAGCAACAACGTATTTATGGACATCCGGGGCAATACCGACCGGGAATTCACCCTCGGCTTCCGCTACATGGTCAGCAAGTACGCCTCGCTCAGCACCAACTACGACAACCAGTACGGCTGGGGCGCGGGCCTCACGTTTCATTATTAACCCATTTTTCCCTCACTTCCCTCCGCGTTATGAACAAGGGCAGCTACTCCAAATTCTTCCTGATGCTCGCCGCATCGTTCGTCGTGATGCACCTCATCACCTACCTGAACACCTACGAGTGGGACCATATCTATCCCAGCATCAACCGCTTCTACATGACCACGCTCATGGTGTCGGCCATGGGCCTGCTCATGCTGGGCTTCATGGCCCAGATGTACCCCGACAAGGGCAAAAACCGTTTGATAGCCCTGGGCTGCGTGGCCGTGTTTGGGGGGGCGCTGGCCATGCTGCGCAGCCAGGCGCTGGTGAATGACACGCGCTTCATGGAATCGATGATTCCGCACCACTCCATTGCCATTCTGGTCAGCGAGCGGGCTACCATCAAAGACCCCGAAGTGCGCACGTTGGCCGATAGCATCATCAGCGCCCAGAAGCGCGAGATTGGCCAGATGAAGCGCATGCTGCACCGGCTGCAGTAGGGTTGTCGGCACCTTAGGTACTCAGGCTCCGCCAGCCAAGGCCAGACCTCGGCGTTCGGCCCGTAGCCGGTTTACCATAAGCCCAACTATGCCCCCATTGCTGGTTTTTCGCCTCATTCCATACGTGGCCGCTGCTCTGACCCTGGTGCTGGCTGGTTGCCGGTCGGCGGTTATTGTCCCGCAGTTTTCAGCTGCCGCCGGGTACCGTGCCCCGCTGCCAGCCCAGCGCTTCGACACGGTAGCGGCTGGCACCGCCCACAACTGTGCCACCACCCCGCAGCGGCGGATAAATGCGGAGGCTTGGCCCCGGGTCGTGCGCCCGCCGGACCACGCGACCAGCAAGAAACAGGAGCCAGTTGGTAAGCCAGGCAGGAGGTATCCCAAAGCAGCGACCGGGGATACCGCACGCAGCTCACCCCAGCTGGTGGCACCGCGCCAGCCGCGCAAGCCACCCTCATTCAAACTATTCAGCGCCCAAACGCTGGTGCACTACAGCCTGCACTTTGCTTTCCCGGCCGTGTTGGCGCTGGTGTTTTTTCCCTTGATGTGGCAAACGGCTTACCTGATTATGCTGGCCACGATGCTCATTGACCTGGACCACCTGCTGGCCAAACCCATCTTCGAACCGCGGCGCTGCAGCATCGGGTATCATCCGCTGCACTCTTTTTACGCCGTGCCGGTGTACGCCTTGCTGCTGCTGCTGCCCGCCACGCAAATTGTCGCCGTGGGCATTCTGTTCCACCTGTTCACGGATACGGTGGATTGCCTGTGGAGCTTCCGCCACTGCCACGAGTGCTACCTCAACTCCCGAATCTATGCCGTGCGCAGCTGGGTGCGGAAGCGATTGGGCCGGAAGGCAATGGATTAGCCTATTTGCACGCCTGCACCAGCGCCGTCACGCTCAGCGTGGCCGTGGCATCGGTGGTGTAGTTGTCGTTGTTGACGCACACGAACAGTTGGCGGGTGCCGGGTGGCAAGGTAATGGGCCGGGTTTCCTGGGGTGTATTCAACGCGGCGCGCAGGCAGGCCTGGGCGTTCGCAATGGTGCCTTTGGTGGCCAGAAACTGGTCGGCAGCTGCCGGGTCGGCGGTGATGTACCAGTGGCACTTGGTGCTGACCGTGGGCGGAGCGTTATTGCCCTGCCTGGTCAGGGCCGAGGCCGCGGTGCCCAGCAGGGCCGGGGCGGCCGTCCCGCCGCTGCCCACCACGGCGGCCACGGCCAGCGCCGTGGACCACGACACCGGCGGCTGCCCCTCGTCGCGCACATCAAGTTTATAAACAATGCCCACCGTGCCGTCGGGAATATCCACCGTGAACACCTTGCGGCTGGTGTGCATGCAGTTGCTGCAATGAATGGTGGCATTGCTCAGCGGCAGCGCGTCCTGCATTACCGAGCGGCACTTGATTTCGCGGCCGTCTTCGCGCCAGCTTTTGTAGTCCGCCTGCTGCTGGCCGTTTACGTAGGTGCCGCGAAAGCTGGGCTGGCCGTTTTGATGCCAGCCGCAGCAAATACCCGTGGGTTTGTCAGGGCCTTCGCTGGCCAGCTTGCCTTCCCACTGTTTCTTCCACGAAGGGTAATAATAGTTGCGCACGGTTCCTATGGCTTTACCCGCCGCGTCGTGGTGGGCAATCCGGGCATAGGCTACCTCCTCCAAGGTTTCGGTGCGCTCCCAGTCGCGGTCGAAATACACGGTATCGGCGGGGGGCAAACTCACGGCCGCCGGCTTGGGCCGTTGGGCCAGCGCGGGCAGGCAAAACAGAAAGAACAGGGCGTAAAGAGCGTAGTGTTTTATCATCGTATGAAAGCAGGTAGAATTAAGCGGATTGCGGTCGGTAAATATAGCAGTCTGTTTTTTTGGATAGTATGCCTGGCCGACCTCCGGGGTTAAGCCCGCCCTAATGGAGATGCCGGGCGGCCGAACTGGTTTGCTGGCTGCCGGGCGGACCTGATTAAGGTCACGCAGAATGGCGGTATTAATCATGGTGGCAGGACGGCTCCGCTGCGACTTTTACTTGGTCTTGCAATACCGCTCAAGCCATCTCCACAGTAGCATTTGCAGAGCCCACTCTTCACTGTTTCCGACCATGCGAACCGCCTTCTTCTTACTTATGGGTTTGCTTTCGACGGCCGATTGCATGGCGCAAACGGCTCCGCTGGGCGGTGGACTTTATAAATCCGCCGAGGACTTTCGTCAGCACCGCCTCACGCTGGCGGTGAACTGCCAGACTGAAACCCATAAGCTGCGCCTGCACGAATTCAGTGGCAAGCCTTACGTGACGGTCGTGCACGGGGGCAAACCCTACCAGGTAGCCAAAGACAGCCTGTTCGGCTACCGCGACTGCGACGGGCACGAGTACCGGTTCGCGGCACGCAACGAGCATTACCCCATCCTGAATCCCGGCGAGGAATTGCTGCTTTATAAGGTAGAACAGCCCGCCGTGGGGAAGAACCCTGGCTCCGTGCGGCTGTATTTCAGCCCGACGGCCGCCGCGCCCATTCAGCCCCTGACGCGGCTGGCCGTCAAACAGGCCTTCCCGACAACCACCGCTTTCATGATTTGCTCGATGCTCAGCTCCCGCCGGGTACTGACCTGACCGCCTACGACCAGATGCACCACATGACCAAACTCAACTGGCTGCTGCGGCAAAGCCGGCCGCAAACGTCGGCGCAATAAGGCGAAGTGCGGGCGGAAGATGTCACACTATTTCCCGTGCGTTAAAAAGGTAGTAAGTCCGAAGCGTTTTGCACAAGCACAACAGGCCGGCCCTCATAATTGGATTGTCCGCTTTCTCAAGAAACTTAGGTTCCATAATAGTTAATTATCGGACCTAAGTTTTGACTACCTTTGGAGCGCACTTGCAGCCCCATATTTTGCAATTGCAAAAAACCAGATGGTACCAACGGGAAAGAAGAACCTACCGGCCGTGACCGGTGAGCTGCCGGCCCTGGCGCTGGCCAACGACCTGGCCGGGCAAGTCGCGCCCAACGTCGGGCGCTACCTGACCCTGGGCCTCGAAGGCGCGGACAACACCCGCCTGGCGTACTCGGCCGACCTGCGCAGCTACGAAGCCTTCTGCGCCGCGCACGAGTTCACGCCTTGGCCGGCCGCCGTGGCCACGCTCGCCAGCTACGTGGCGCACCTGGCCGACATCCCGCGCAAGCTGGCCACCATCAACCGGCACCTGGCCGCCATCGAGAAAAACCATCAGCTGCTCGGGCTGCCCTCCGCCATCAGCGCGCCGGCGCTGGACGTACTACGCAAGGGCGTGGCCCGCGCCGTGGGCAAAAAGCAGAAGCAGGCCCCGGCCTTCTCGGTCGCTCATCTCAAAAAGTGCATTGCCGAGCTGGACCTGACCCGGCCGGAAGGCGTACGCGCCCGCGCACTATTATTAATAGGCTTCACCGGAGCCTTTCGCCGCTCCGAGCTGGTGGGCCTGAACTTGGAGCATATCGAGCTGACCGATGCCGCCCTCATTCTAAGTTTGCCCAAAAGCAAAACCAACCAGGCCGGGGAGTTGGAGCAAAAAGCCGTTTTCTACGCTTCCAACCCGCTGTTCTGTCCCATCCGGGCCTACAAGGCCTGGGTGGAGCTGCTGGGTGAGCGCACCGAGGGGCCGGTGTTCGTGTCGCTCTCGCGGGGCAAAACCGGTGAAGCGGGCACTCCCTCACGTCGGCGGCTGTCGGACCGGCGCGTGAACCTGCTGGTGAAGGAGCACCTGGGTGAGAAGTATTCAGCTCACTCGCTGCGCGCCTCGTTCATCACCACGGCCAAGCTCAACGGGCAGTCCAACGAGTTTATCAAAAACCAGACAAAGCAGAAAACCGACGCCATGATTAGCCGCTACTCCCGGCTCGACGACATCATTGCCTATAACGCGGCCCACTCGCTGGGTTTGTAACTTGGCACACCTATTATATAAGGTATGGAAAACCTGCTTCAGCCCCGGCACCCGCTTGATAAATTTCACCAGTCGCAGCTGGACTTTCTAGCTGCCCTGCCGGAAGAGCAGCGGATAGAGCACGCCCGCCTGTTTCGGCTGGGCAATGCCAGCTACCGCTACCAGCAGCAGGCCGTAGGCGAAATCACTGAGGCCGACTACCTGGACTGGCTTGAAGGCCTACCGGCTAAGATGCGCCGCGTGGTCGAGCAGGAAGGCTTCGAGCAAAGCAAAAGTAGCCTGGCGTTGCGGCGGCACACGCTGGAACGGCGCGACCAGGGCTACTCCGCCTTCATGCAGGCCATCTTGTCGCCTGAAGACTGGGCCTACCAACAAAGCGTAATCACGGAATCATGAATTGCCCTGCTCCCCTCGCCGCGGCGCTGCAAGCGGTGGCCGCCGGCCTGCCCGACGCCAAGAACCATTACTTTCTGAAAGCCAACTATTACGACCACGTCGAAGACAACGAAGATGGCGACGACCCTGCGCGGTGGTGGCTGGCCGTTATGTGGCTCAACGAGGAAACGACGCGCAACCTTGAGTTGGGGGCCGATGAACTGCGACTGGATGTTCTGCTCGACGGCCGCCGCCTCGCCGACTGGACGCGGGTGAGCATTCCCTACTCCGAAGTCTGGGACGTGCTGCACCAACGCACGAAGGGTAGCCCCAACCCCAATGGCTGGGCTACTCTCTATTACGACCACGCGGCCATGCGCATGCCCCCGGTGGGCTAGGTCAGGGCCAGCGTGGCCAACTGATGAAACGCGGCCTCGTCCAGCCGGAACCGGTCGCTGATGGAAAGCGAGCTACGGCTGTTGAACAGCGCGTGGTTCACGGCATTGTAGGCCAGCCACAGGTTAGCGGGCGTTTCCAGCAGCCGCATTTCCTCGGCCAAACGGTCCATGGCATTGCGGGCCAGCATTTTCGGCAAGCCGCTCTCGGTAATGACCGTAGCCAGGTTTTCCGGCGTGGGGCGTTTGGCTAGCTCCTTGTAGACCCCGATGGTCGGAGTTAGCGAGTTGGTTTGGCTTTGGAAGGCGGTAAAGATGCTGGCCAGCTGCTTTTTAAACACCTCCAGGTTGAGGCCTTTGTGGTGAAACTTCTTATCCACCAGCACTTCCTGCTCGCGCTGCACCTGGCGGCCCGTCAGCACGACCAGCTCGGCATCCTTGATTTTAAGCGCGTCCTTAAACTTCTTCGGTTTGCCGTTCAGCAGCCAGGCTAAGTATTGGTCGAAGCTCATGTAGTCATCAGCCCAGCCCATCAGGCCGTTGGTGCACACCTGCCGGTAATAGCTCACCCGCATTTTCGAGGTCGTGCCCGTCTCAATGTGTTCCTTTAACGCCGTGCCTTGCAGCGAGAACGGCGTTTTCCCTGAGTAAGAGTTGTTAATAATCATCGACTTATAAAGCCGGTCCACCACTTTGGTATTCGCCGTGCTCGATGCGATATTGACTTCGTCGGGCAGAATCAAGTTGATGGAAAATTCCCCCTGTGGCGTAAAACTGGCATCAATGGTGTGCCCTGGCAGGTACAACTCAGCGGCCTCGCGCAGGACCTCGTTTTTAATCAGGCTGTACTCACCGCTCTGCATGGCGAAGATATTCTTCGTCCCATCCGGCAATTCCCCCACGATGGCCTGCTTGCGGTCCGTGGGCACGATGCGGTAGCCAGTCGGGAGTAAGGTTTCTAACGGTACGGCGGCAACGGGGAAACAAAGGGCATCCCATGTTTGGGACCGTTCCAGATTGATGCTTTGCTGGCTCATGGTGGCGGCTTTTATGGCTGATTTATGGCCTTGGTTAAAAGTTTGGTACAAAAGTTAATCGGCGGCCTTGGCAGCGGCTGGCTTTCGGTGGGCGTGGATGACCACTTTACGGTGGCGTAAGTACTTATAAAGGGTAACCTTCGTTTTAGTGAACAAGCCAGCTGGCTATTTTTAGGATTTCCTTCCTGCTCCATGGCCCGCTACTTGTTTTTACTCGACGCGACCCAGCGCCGTGCCTTCGACCAGCCCCCTGTTTTCAATCCGCCCCAGCGGCAGCTCTTCTTTGCGTTGCCCGACTGGGCCACCCGGTCTCTGGCTACGCTGCTGGCCCCGCACAGCCGGGGCGGCTTCGTACTGCAGGTCGGCTACTTCAAGACGACGGGGTGCTTCTTTCCCGTGGACCGGTTCCTGGCGACTGACCAGGCGTACGTGCAGCAGCGTTACCACTTGGGAGCGGTGGAGTGGACGCGCTACGGCAAGGTCACCCGCTTTAACCACCAGCAGCAGATTCTGCAGCAATTCGGGGTTCCGCCCTTCGAGCAGGTCGAAGCCGCCGTGCGCCAGCAAGTGACGCATTTCGCCCGCCTATTAGGACCGCCTTTTTCCGTATCTATTCAGGCACTGTCCTGCCTGCTTTGGCTGAAATCATTTTCTCCGATGCTGACCCGAAGGCCCGTTGACCCGCTAAAAAGGCCATCCTGGAGGCCAGGCCAGCGCGGCGGCGGCGGGTTTCGCTACCTTTAAAGCGCATGAGTACGACCGCACGGCCCCTGGAACGGCAACTATCTCCGCCCCTGGTGAGCGGCTCCACCATTGCCCTGGCGTGGCTGCTGTTCAGCGGGTTCATGGTGCTGCTGATTTTTGTGCAGAACCTCTCGGCCGGCACGCCCACTGACTGGCGCGAGGCCCTGGGCGGGCGGCTGTTGCACGGCCTGATTTGGGGCCTGCTCACGCCAGTGGTGTTCGCCCTGGCGGCCCGCTTCAACCTCACCGAACGCCGGCACCGCCTCTGGCACCTGCTGGCCCACGCGGCGGCTAGCTACGTCCTGACCTTGGTGTACCGCCTGGGCTACGCCGCCGTGATGCACGGCAGCGGGGCCACGCCGGGCGGCTTCTCCCTGCATACCGTTGTGGCCAATGCCAACAACTGGGTGCCCATCTACTGGATGCTGCTGTGCATCGCCTACGCCGTGCAGTACCGCGAGCGGTACCGCGAAGGCCGGGTGCGGGCCGCCCAGCTCGAAACCCAGCTGGTGCAGGCCCAGCTGCAGGCCCTGAAAATGCAGCTTCAGCCGCACTTTCTCTTCAACTCGATGAACGCCGTCTCAGCCCTGATGACCCAGGACGTGAAGGCCGCCCGGCGCATGTTGGCCCAGCTCAGCCAGTTTCTGCGGCTGGTGCTGGAAGGCACCGACGAGCAGGAGGTGACCCTGGAACAGGAGCTGCGCCTCACGCGCCTCTACCTCGAAATCGAGCAAACCCGCTTCCCCGACCGGCTAGCCGTGCGCTACGACATCGCCCCCGATACCGAGGGCGCGCTGCTGCCTGCCCTGCTGCTGCAGCCGGTGGTGGAAAACGCCGTGCGCCACGGCCTGGCGCCCCGCGCCGGGGCCGGCGAGCTGGCCGTGCGGGCCGAAAAACAGGGCGACCGACTCGTGCTGCAAGTGCACGACAACGGCCAGGGCGCGGCCGATACCGCCGCCCGGGGCATCGGCCTGCGCAACCTGGAAAGCCGCCTGACTACGCTCTACGGCCCAGACTACGCCCTGGCGGTGGAGTCGGCCCCGGCGTGCGGCTACTGCCTGCGCCTGTCCATCCCGTTCCGGCTGGCAGCGGCCGGGGTTACGCATCTATCCGCATGAGGCCCATCCGCACGCTGCTGGTCGACGACGAGCCGCTGGCGCGCAGCCTGCTGCGGGAGCTGCTGGCCGATTTTCCGGCGCTGACCGTGACGGGCGAAGCCGCGAACGGCACCGAAGCCTTGGCCGCCCTGCAAACCGGCGCGTACGACGTCGTCTTTCTCGATGTGCAAATGCCCGACCTCGATGGCGTGCAGGTGCTGGGCCGGCTGCGGGAAGCCGGCCAGCCGCTCCCGCTGGTGGTGTTCGTGACGGCCTACGACCAGTACGCGGTGCAGGCCTTCGCGCTCCACGCTGTCGATTACCTGCTCAAACCGCTGGACCCCGACCGGTTTGCCGACTGCGTACGCCGGGTGCAGCAGCAGCTACGCCTGCGCCAGTACCAGGCCCGCGTCCCCGAGCTGGAGGCCCTGCTGCACAGCTGGACCGCCCCGGCAGCTGACTACCAGGACCAGTTCCTGGTGAAGCTGCCGGAGCGCAGCTTCTTCGTGCCGGCCGCCGAGGTGTGCTACTTCGAGGCCAGCGGCAACGGCGTGCAGCTACACGCGGCCGGCCGGCACTACCCGCTGCGCACGGCCCTGGGCCAGCTGGCCGAGCGGCTCGACCCGGCCGTGTTCCTGCGCATCCACCGCTCGTGCATCGTCAACCCGGCCCACATCGTGGACTTCAGGCACTGGTCGCACGGCGAGTACCTGTTTCGCATGGCCAACGGCCAGCACGTCACCTCCTCGCGCAGCTACAGCGCCGGCGTACAGCAGCTGCTCAAGCGATTTGCCTGAGCCGGCCCGGAACCTGGAAGGCCAGTTCACCCCGGGATAGGTCCAGTTGGCCCGTGTCGGGCGTTCATTTTTGGAAGTTGCCCGTTAGTGCACCAGCCCCCCACTCATGGGACGGCAACAGCGCACGACATGACCAAACCCTTCCTCTTTTTGCTGGCCTTCACCTTCGGCGGAGTCGCGACGGCCCGCGCCCAACACCATACCCCGGCTGGTACTACATCAATGCCGGGCACGACCCACTCCATGACGGGCATGACCGGCCTGAAGATGGACCACACAGCCGCGCCCGGCACCCCGGTCGCCGCCTTCCAGCACGGCATGGATTCGGTGATGGTGGTGATGGACGAGGGCATGCGCCGCATGGAGGGGGCCCGCCCCGACGACATCGACGCCAGCTTCGCGGCCATGATGCTGCCCCACCACCAGGGGGCCGTGGACATGGCCCGTCTGCAGTTGCTGTACGGCAAGGACCCCGCCCTGCGCCGCCTGGCCCAAAGCATCATCGCCGAGCAGCAGGTCGAGATTCAGCAGATGGCTGCCTGGCTGAAACAGCACCCCGTGGGCACGCAGAATCCTGGCAAATAGTACCTAATTCCGTTTAAACCGTCATGCTGAGCTTGTCGCAGCATCGCTACCGCTTCGTTGAAGAAGTGTTGATTAGTAAAGAGGTAGCGATGCTGCGACTTCGTTCAGCATGACGTTCTTTTTTCCCTATCCCATGAAATTCCCTCTCCTCCCCGGCCTGCTGCTCATTTCCAGCGTGGCGGCGGCTCAGGTCGTCAGCCACCGCGACCGGGTGTACACCGCCGACCAGATTTCCAACACCGTCTCGGTTATCGACCCCATGGATAACAAGCTGCTGGGCCAGATTATTCTGGGTAAGCCGCAGCCCGACTTGCTCTCGGCGCTCTACAAGGGGCAGGCGCTGGTACACGGCCTGGGTGCTTCGTCCGACCATAAGCTGCTGGCCGTGGTGTCGGTGGGCTCCAACAACGTGACCTTCATCGAAACGGCCACTAACGTCATCAAAGGCAGCGTGTACGTGGGGCGGGCCCCGCACGAGGCCACCTTCCGGCCCGATGGCAAGGAGGCCTGGATAACGGTGCGCGGCGAGGACTACCTATCGGTGATTGACGTGGCCACGATGCGCGAAACCCGCCGTGTGCCCGTGCCCAACGGCCCCGGCCAGATTGCCTTCAGCCCCGACGGCAAGCGCGCCTTTGTGTGCTCCAGCTTCTCGCCCGAGCTGGCCGTGGTGGACGTGGCCACTTACAAAGTCATCAAAAAGGTGCCGGTGGTGAGCCCCTTCTCGCCCAACATCTTCCCCACCAAAGACGGCCAGCAAATCTGGTTCACCCACAAGGATGTGGGCAAGGTATCGGTACTGGATACCAAGACGCTCACCATCAGCGGCGTGCTGACAACCGGCCCCGTCACCAACCACGTGGCCACGGTGGATGTGGCGGCCGGCAAGCTGGCCTACGTGACCGTAGGCGGCGAGGACGTAGTGAAGGTGTACAGCCGCGCCCCGGGCTTCAAGCAGCTGGCCACCATTCCGGTGGGGGCTAATCCGCACGGCATCTGGCCCTCGGGCGACGGCAGCCGGATGTACGTGGGCCTGGAAAACGGCGACTCCGCCGTGGCCATCAGCACGGCCAGCAACCGGGTGCTGGCCAAAATCAAGGTAGGCCAGGCCCCAATGGCGCTGATGTACGTGCCCAACGCCGTGCCTGCCGGCGCGGCCACAAACACCGGCCTCGGCCGGCAGCTGGTTGACCAGCCCGCCGTGGTGCGGACGCTCAAGCCGCCCACCGCTGGCCCCGCCACCGGCACCATGACGCTGCGCTCGGAAGGGCTGGTGGATTTGGCCACCTTCGCCCTGCGCGGCCTGACGCCGAACACCGACTACGACATCTTCCTGACCAGCGGCACCAAAGCGCCCTACGCGCGCGACTACGCCCTGACCACCGTGCGCACCGATGCCAAAGGCGGGGCCATGGGCCAGGCCCTGGGGCCGGTGCAGCGCATCGCGGGCGGCGAGTTGAACCCAGCGGGCAAAAAGTTTTCGCGGGTAATCGTCGCACCCAAAACCACTGACGGTGAACCCGCTTTACTGGCCGAATAGTCCGGCTTAGACTGGGCGGCAAAACCAGCATTTCATCCCTCCATGCGCATCACTACCTTATCCACCTGGGCCCTGGCAGCCACGCTGTTGCTCGGGGCCTGCTCGAAAAAGAACAGCGAGGAAACCGAGCCCGACATGGTCATTCCGCCCGACCCCGGCCCCATCGCAGCCAGCGCCGCCGACCGGGTGTACCTGGCCGACCAGTCATCGAACACGGTGTCGGTGCACGACCCGAGCACCAACCGGCTGCTGGGCGTGATTCGCTTGGGCAAGGGCCGGCCCGAGTTTCTGAGCCCGCTCTACGACATGGAGTCCAACGTGCACGGGCTGGGGGTGTCGCCCGATGGCAAGACGCTGGGCGTGATTGCCACCCTCACCAACGCGGTGATTTTTATCGACCTAGCCACCAACACCGTCAAGGGCAAGGTATACGTGGACCGCAACCCCCACGAGGGCTTTTTCACGCCCGACGGCAGACAGTTCTGGGTGGCGGTGCGCGGCAAGGATTACGTGACGGTGATTGACGTGGAGAAAATGCAGGTGGTGAAAAACATTGCCACCGAGCACGAGCCGAGCATGGTCGTGTTCCGGCCCGATGGCAAAGTGGCCTTCGTGGACCACTCCGAAACCGCTACGCTCGACGTAATTGATGTGAAGAAGCGCGAGGTCATTGCCCGGGTGCCGGTGGTGAGCAAGTTCTCGCCCAACCTGGTGGTGACCGAGGACGGCCAGCAGGTCTGGATGACCCACAAAGACGTGGGCAAGGTGACCGTGGTGAACGCCCAGACCTACGCCGTGGAAGGCGTGATTGACACCGGCCCCGGCACCAACCATGTGAACATGGCCGGCCCCGGCGGCGGCACCCGCTTCAGCGGGGCCAGCGCCGGCGACTTCGCTTACGTAACCGTGGGCGGCGAAAACGCGGTGAAGGTGTATTCGCGCCAGCGCCAGCTGCTGGCCACTATCCCGGTGGGGCCAACCCGCACGGTGTGTGGCCCAACGGCGACGGCAGCAAGCTCTACGTGGGCCTGGAAAACGGCGACGCGCTGGTCAGCATCGACACCAAAACCAACACCAAGCTCACCGAAACCGGCAGCGGCCAGGCCCCGCAGGCCCTGCTCTACGTGGTGAAAGCCGGCGGTGGCAGCCCCGGCGCCAGTGGGCTGGAAGCCTTCACGCCGGTGACGCCGGTGAACATCCGCCTGGTGCCCGTGGGTACGCAGCCGGTGCCCGGCGTGGGCGGCGGGGCCACCATCCGCCCCACCGAAGACCTCGACGAAATGGTACTGGCCCTCAAGCAGCTGGCCGCCAACACCACCTACACCCTGTACCTGTCGGACAGCAAAACCGCATTGGTGGCCCCGGAGCCGGTCATTTCCTTCAAAACCGATGATGGTGGCGCAGTCGAAGTCAACGCCTACTACCAGATTCGGCTGCGGCTGGCAGGCCGGTTCGCCGTGGTGGTGCTCGGCGACAAAAACCCGGCCGGCGCGGTCACGCTCACGCAGCCGTAAGCCGGCTGCTGACCAAGAAGGCCCCTGGTGCATGTCGCATCAGGGGCTTTTTTAGGGGCGCAAACGCTTTTGCTTCGGGTAGCACCGGGGTTTTTTGTTGCTCAACTACCTTCGCCGCTTGCTAGCTGGCAGGCCGCCAATTCCCGGCAATGGGCCCGAAAGCGCAGCAGCCCGACCGTCAGCACCAGCCCCGCCACCGCCAGCGCGGAGTAACCCAACCGGCCGCCCCGCTCGGGGTGAAACTGAAGGAGCGCCAGCCCGAAGCCCACCAGCGCCAGGCTGGTGCGCACGTAGGTGAGCAAAGTGCGCTCATTGGCCAGCCGGGTCCGTTGCAGGGCCAGCCGGTCCGAGAGGGCGAGTGGGTTGGTGGGGGGGGTAGCGGCATAAGGGAGTAGGCTACGGGAGGGTAATGGCATCGCCCGGTTCGGCCAGCCGGTGAAACACGATGCCGTGCTTCTCAAAATACGGCCCGTAGTTCTCGTAGCGCTGCTGGATGAAGAAGGGCTTGAGGTAGCCGTCGTGTACGGGCAAAATTTGCCTGGGACGCATTTTCAGGGCGAAATCGGCCACCACCAGCTCCGTGAGAAAAGGCGCGGTGACGGGCAGCAGGAGCATTTCCACCCCGCGAAGGGCAACAAATTGTTAGCAAAAGAGTCGGCGGGATTTAGCACCTTGCCATTCACCAGCCAGGCGGTCATTTGCGGCAAGGGGCTGTCGAGAATGGCCTCGTGCTGCACCGGAAGGGCCAGCAGCTGAAACACGCCCAAGTCTAGGCGACCTTCCTCGTGGATTTGCACCGT